>NZ_JBEYVC010000098.1:0-39397 GCF_040643855.1 Streptomyces sp. NPDC047072
CGCCCTCGACAACGACGCCACGGCCGCCGCGATAGGCGAGCGCTGGATCGGCGGCGCCGACCGCGCGGGCAGCTTCCTGTTCCCTTCGGGCCGATGGGGGTCTGGGGGCGCAGCCCCCAGGGCCTCGGCCGCAGACCACGCCGCACACGACAACGCACCCGCACCCCGCGCCAGCCCCAGCAGCCCTTCCAGATCGCACCCTTGAGCAACCTGCTCCGCCATCGCCGCAACCGCATCCACCGCAGCCGCCCGCCGCTCGGCAACCGGCACCAGCCCCAAGTGCCGCGAAGGCGTATCCACTTGAGCCACCCGCCGCAACACCCCGAACACCGGCACCCCGACCGAGTCCAACGCCTCCCGCAGCAAGGCCTCATGGCGGTCCGACGCGACCTTGTTGAGGATCACGCCCCCGACCCGCACCTCGGGATCCCACGACGCGAACCCATGCACCAGAGCGGCCACCGACCGCGACTGCGACGACGCGTCGACGACCAGCACCACCGGCGCCCGCAGCAACTTCGCGACATGCGCGGTGGACGCCAGTTCACCCTCCCCCGCGGCCCCGTCGAACATCCCCATCACCCCCTCGACGACGGCGATGTCACACCCCCGCGCCCCGTGCAGGAACAACGGCCCGACCAGCTCGGGCCCGCACAGATACGCGTCGAGATTCCGCCCCACCCGCCCGGTCGCGAGCGAGTGGTAGCCGGGATCGATGTAGTCCGGCCCGACCTTGTGCGGGGACACGGCAAGCCCCCGCGCGGCGAACGCGGCCATCAGACCCGTGGCGACGGTGGTCTTGCCGCTGCCCGAGGAGGGCGCGGCGACGACCAGCCGAGGGACGGAGGAACTCACCACTCGATGCCCTTCTGGCCCTTCTGCCCCGCGTCCATCGGATGCTTGACCTTGGACATGTCGGTGACGAGATCGGCGAAGTCGACCAGTTTCTCGGGAGCGTTCCGCCCGGTGATGACGACGTGCTGGGTCCCGGGCCGGTCCCGCAGGACCGCGATCACCTCATCGGTGTCCACCCACCCCCAGTGCATGGGGTAGGCGAACTCGTCGAGTACGTACAGCCGGTACGTCTCGGCGGCCAGATCCCGCTTGACCTGCTCCCAGCCCTCCCGGGCCTTCTCCTCGTTGCTGAGGTTGTCCCCCTGGAGATCGCGCTGGACCCAGGACCAGCCCTCGCCCATCTTGTGCCAGTCGACGGACCCGCCCTCACCGCTGGCGCCGAGCACCCGCAGCGCGTTCTCCTCGCCGACCTTCCACTTCGCCGACTTGACGAACTGGAACACCCCGATGGGCCACCCCTGGTTCCAGGCCCGCAAGGCAAGCCCGAAGGCAGCGGTCGACTTGCCCTTGCCAACCCCCGTATGCACGACCACCAGCGGCCGGTTACGACGCTGACGGGTCGTCAGTCCGTCGTCCGGCACGACACTCGGCTGCCCCTGCGGCATTACGCGGCCCTCCTCTGTACGTCCTTGACCAGCCCGGCGATCGAGTCGGCCCGCAACTCGTCCAAAGTGACCGCCGTACCCCCGAGTTCACCCGCGAGCCGCCCGGCCAGCCCCAGCCGCACGGGCCCGGACTCGCAGTCGACGACCACGGAGGCGACCCCGTCGGCGGCGAACAGCCGGGCCGCCCGCGAAGCCAGCGCCACCGGCTCCGGCCCGCCCGTGGCCCGTCCGTCCGTCACCACGACGACCAGCGCCCGCCGCGCGGGATCCCGCAGCCGCTCCACCCGCAGCACCTCGTGCGCCCGCAGCAGCCCGGCCGCGAGCGGGGTACGGCCACCCGTCGGCAGGGTCTCCAGCCGGGCCGCCGCCGCGTCCACCGACGAGGTCGGCGGCAGCGCGACCTCCGCGGCCGACCCCCGGAACGTCACCAGTCCCACCTTGTCCCGCCGCTGGTACGCGTCCAGCAGCAGCGACAGCACGGCACCCTTCACGGCGCTCATCCGCTGCCGCGCCGCCATCGACCCGGACGCGTCGACCACGAACAGCACGAGGTTCCCCTCGCGCCCCTCCCGCGTCGCCTGCCGCAGATCGTCACGGCGTACGACGAGCCCGCGCCCCGACCGCCCCCGCGCCCGCTGATGCGGCGCGGCCGCCTGCACGGTCGCCGCCAAGTGCAGCTTCGTCAGGGCCCCTTGGGGACGCCGGGCCCCGGTGGTCCGCCCGTGCTCGGTCCGCGCCCGCGACCGCCGCCCGGCGGCACCCTCACCGATCCCGGGCACGCTCAGCGCTTTGGTGCGGAACGGCTCGGAGGCCCGTACGGCGGACTGTTCCCCGGAACCGGCACCGCCGGCCTGAGGCTCCCCACTGTCCCCGGCCTCGGGCTGCGCACCGGAACCGCCGTCGGCCTCAGGACCGTCGGACGACGGCGGCTGCCCACCCCCACCGGGCCCGTCCGGATCCGGATCCTCGTCCTCGGAACCGCTGAACTCCTCCAGCGTCTCGTCGAGCTTGTCCTCGTCAAGTCCCGGCGCGTCAAAGGGATTCCGCCGCCGCCGGTGCGGCAGCGCGAGCAGCGCGGCCTGCCGTACGTCCTCGGCGAGCACGTCGGTCCGCCCGGCCCAGGCCGCCAGCGCGGTCGCCGTCCGCGCCATCACGATGTCGGCGCGCATCCCGTCGACCTCGAACGCCGCACAGGTCGCCGCGATCTGCCGCAGCGCCCCGTCGCCCAGCCGCACCGACGGCAGCAACTCCCGCGCCGCGACGATCCGTTGCCGTACGGAAGCCTCCTCGTCCGCCCAACGGGCCGCGAAACCGGCCGGATCGTCGTCATACGCGAGCCGCCGCCGGACGACCTCCACCCGCTGGTCGGGCTCCCGAGAGGCCGCGACCTCGACGGTCAGCCCGAACCGGTCCAACAGCTGGGGCCTCAATTCACCTTCTTCAGGGTTCATGGTCCCGACGAGCAGGAACTTCGAGGCATGCCGCACGGAGACGCCCTCGCGCTCGACGTACGAGGCGCCCATCGCGGCGGCGTCCAGCAGCAGGTCGACCAAGTGGTCGTGGAGCAGGTTCACTTCGTCGACGTAGAGGATGCCCCGGTGCGCGTCGGCGAGCAGTCCCGGCTCGAAGGCCTTCACGCCCTCCGCGAGCGCCCGCTCGATGTCGAGAGCGCCGACCAGCCGGTCCTCGGAGGCCCCGACGGGGAGTTCGACCATGCGGGAGGGCCTGGAAGCGCCCGTACCCGACTCGTGCGGCCCGTCCGGGCACGCCGGGTCCGGCGCCGAAGGGTCGCAGGAGAAGCGGCACCCGGCGACGACGGACACCTCAGGCAGCAGCGCCGAAAGGGCCCGTACCGCCGTCGACTTGGCGGTGCCCTTCTCGCCGCGCACCAGCACCCCGCCGACCGCCGGGGACACGGCGTTCAGCAGCAGCGCGAGCCGCAGGTCGTCCTGGCCGACAACGGCCGTGAAAGGGAAGGGGGTTGTCACTGGTCGTCGCCCTCCAGGTCGCCCTCGAGCTCCAGATAGGTGGCCCGCAGCCGCTCCAGCGTGTCCGCGTCCGGTTCCGCCCACAGCCCCCGGTCGGCGGCCTCCAGGAGCCGTTCGGTGATACCGCGCAGCGCCCAGGGGTTGGACTGCTTCATGAAGTCCCGGTTCTCCGGGTCGAAGACGTACTCCGCGCTGAGCTTCTCGTACATCCAGTCGTCCACGACCCCGGCCGTGGCGTCGTAGCCGAAGAGGTAGTCGACGGTCGCCGCCATCTCGAAGGCGCCCTTGTAGCCGTGCCGCCGCATGGCCGCCATCCAGCGCGGGTTGACCACCCGGGCCCGGAAGACGCGATGCGTCTCCTCGCCCAGCGTGCGGGTCTTCACCTGGTCCGGAGTCGCCGAATCACCCACGTACGCCTCGGGGTTGGCGCCCGTAAGGTGGCGCACCATGGCCACCATGCCGCCGTGGTACTGGAAGTAGTCGTCGGCGTCGACGAGGTCGTGCTCCCGGGTGTCGACGTTCTTCGCGGCGACGTTGATCCGCTTGAACGCCGTCTCCATGTCCCCGCGCGCCGCCCGCCCGTCGAGCCCGCGCCCGTAGGCGTAGCCGCCCCAGACGGCGTACACCTCGGCGAGGTCCGCGTCGGAGCGCCAGTTCCGCGCGTCGATCAGCGGCAGCAGCCCGGCGCCGTACGCCCCCGGCTTGGAGCCGAAGATACGTGCGGTGGCGCGCCGACGGTCACCGTGCTCGGCGGTGTCCTCGTCGGCGTGCGCACGTACGAAGTTGCGGTCGGCGGGCTCGTCCAGCTCGGCGACCTTGCGCACGGCGTCGTCGATCAACCCGACCACGTGCGGGAACGCGTCCCGGAAGAAGCCGGAGATCCGGACGGTGACGTCGATGCGGGGACGCCCGAGTTCTTCGAGCCCGATGACCTCGAACCCGGTCACCCGCCGCGAGGCCTCGTCCCACACCGGCCGGCACCCCAGCAGCGCCAGGATCTCGGCGATGTCGTCGCCCTGCGTACGCATCGCGGACGTGCCCCAGACGGTCAGGCCGACGGACTTCGGGTACTCCCCGGTGTCCTGGAGGTACCGCTGCACCAGCGAGTCCGCGAGCGCCTGCCCGACCTCCCAACTCAGCCTGGACGGGATGGCCTTGGGGTCGACGGAGTAGAAGTTCCGGCCGGTCGGCAGGACGTTGACGAGCCCACGGGTGGGGGAGCCGGACGGCCCGGCCGGGACGTAACCGCCGTCCAGCGCCTTGAGGATGTGGTCGATCTCGTCCGTCGTCTTCGCGAGCCGTGGCACGACCTCGTTGCAGGCGAACTCCAACACCGCGACGGCGTCCGGGAGTTCGGTGCCGAGGACCTCCCGTACGAGAGAACGGCTCTCGGCGACCGCCCAGCCGCGCTCCTCCATGCCCTCCGCGACCCGCCGGCACAGCTGTTCCAGCAGGTCGATGGCGTCCGCGGCCGTGCGCGCCGGCCCCTCGACGAGGTCGGACAGCTCCACCGGCACCTTCACCGGCGCCCCCGGCTCGGCCAGCAACTCCTTCTCGCTGAGCCCGAAATGGGCCGCGAAGGAAGCCCTGAGCCCCGGCAGCGCGTTCGCCTGACCGCCCCACACCTGCGAGGCGCGCAACACGGCCAGCACCAGGTTCACCCGGGCCTCGTCCACCGGCCCGCCGCCCAGGATGTGCAGGCCGTCCCGGATCTGCACGTCCTTGATCTCGCACAGATAGCCGTCGATGTGCATGACGAACTCGTCGAAGTCGGCGTCGTCCGGCTGGTCCTCGACATGCAGGTCGTGATGGAGCTCGGCCGCCTTGACCAGCGTCCAGATCTGCGCCCGCACAGCAGGCGCCTTCGTCGGGTCCAGGTCGGAGACCAGCGCGTACTCGTCGAGCAGCTGCTCCAGCTTGGCCAGGTCGCCGTAGGTGTCGGCCCGCGCCATCGGCGGCACCAGGTGGTCGACCACGGTGGCGTGCCCGCGCCGCTTGGCCTGGGTGCCCTCGCCGGGGTCGTTGACGATGAACGGGTAGATCAGGGGGAGTTCACCGAGCACGGCGTCCGGTGCGCAACCGCCGCTGAGCCCAAGTCCCTTGCCGGGCAGCCATTCCATCGTGCCGTGCTTGCCCATGTGGACGATCGCGTCCGCGCCGAAGCCCGCTTGAGAAGATGCAGTCTCCAGCCATCGATAAGCCGCCATGTAGTGGTGCGACGGCGGCATGTCCGGGTCGTGGTAGATCGCGATCGGGTTCTCCCCGAACCCGCGCGGCGGCTGGATCATCACGACGACGTTCCCGAACTGCAGGGAGGCCAGCACGATGTCGTCCCCGTCGACGTACAGCGAGCCCGGCGGCTCACCCCACGCCTCCAGCATCCCGTCCCGCAACGACGGGTCCAACTTGTCGAACCACGCCCGGTAGTCGGCGAGCGGCACGCGCGCGGGCGCGGCGGCCAACTGCTCCTCGGTGAGCCACTCGACGTCGTGCCCACCGGCGTTGATGAGCCGGTGGATCAACTCGTCGCCGTTGTCCGGATGCCCCTCGACGACGTACCCGGCATCCCGCAGCGCGTCCAGCACCCGCACCGCCGAAGCGGGCGTGTCAAGGCCCACCGCGTTCCCGACCCGCGAGTGCTTGGTCGGATACGCGGTGAACACCAGCGCCAGCCTCTTCTCGGCGTTCGGCTTGTGCTTCAACTCCGCGTGCCGTACGGCGATCCCGGCGACCCGCGCGGCCCGCTCCGGGTCGGCCACGTACACCGGGACGTCGTCCGGCCCCTGCTCCTTGAACGAGAACGGCACGGTGATCAGCCGCCCGTCGAACTCCGGGATCGCGACCTGCATGGCCGCGTCCATGGGGGAGAGGGCGGCGTCGGACTCGTCCCAGGCCGCCCGGGACGACGTAAGACAAAGCCCTTGCAACACCGGCACGTTGAGGTCGGCGAGCGCCCCGATGTCCCAGGCCTCCTCGTCCCCGCCCGCCGACGCCTCGGAGGCATGGGTGCCACCGGCGGCGAGGACGGTGGCGACGAGGGCGTCGGCCTTGGCGAGCAGCTCGTACAGCCCGGCGTCCGCTCCGCGCAGCGAACCGCAGTACACGGGACGGGCGTTGGCCCCCCTCGCCTCGATCGCGTCGCACAGGGTGTCCACGAAGGCGGTGTTGCCGCTCAGTTCATGGGCCCGGTAGAAGAGCACGCCGACGGTCGGGCGGCCCTCTTCGTAGCCGTACGAGCCATGAACGCCGAACTCCGGCATCTTCTGCGGCTCGACGAACCCCTCACCCGTCAGCAGCACGGTGTCGGACAGGAACCGCGCGAGCTCCACCAGGTTCGCGGGCCCGCCCTCGACGAGGTACCGCAGCGCCTCCGCCACCACACCGGCCGGCACCGACGACTCTGCCATCAACTCGGCGTCCGGCACCGACTCCCCGCCCAGCAGCACGGTCGGGATCCCGGACGCCTTCAGCGCGGCCAGCCCGTCCTCCCAGGCTCGCTTGCCGCCGAGCAGCCGTACGACGGCGATGTCCGCGCCCTCGACCAGCGCGGGCAGATCGGCCGTGACGTCGACGCGCGTCGGGTTGCCGATCCGGTAGGACGCGTCCGTGGCGGCCCGCGCCGCCAGCAGGTCCGTGTCGGCGGTCGACAACAACAACACAGTGCTCATGCGGGCGCTCCCGGTGGAATGAAAGGCAGTCCTTGCGGCGCGCCGGACTCGATGAGCCGCCACAGCGCGTCCGTGTCCGCGTGCTGTTCGATCAGGTCGCCGAGCCGGTCGAGCTGCTCCTCGCGCAGCGCGGCGAACGAGGTGTCGGGGGCCGGCACGAACCGGCGGCCCGCGGCGGCCGCCACCTCGCGCAAAAAGGCCCGCCGGAAGCCGTCCGACTCCAGGGAGCCGTGCCAATGCGTGCCCCAGGTCTGGCCGACCCGGCAGCCGTCCAAGAAGGCGTCTCCGCCGGCTACTTGGGCGACCCCGTGATGGATCTCGTACCCCTCGACCCGTTCCCCGAGGGCCTCGCCCACGGGCCGGGTGAGGGTCTTCTCCCGCGCGAACCGCACGCGGACGGGCAGGACACCGAGGCCGTCGACGGCGCCGACGCGCGACTCGACCTCGTCCTCGATGTGCTCGCCGAGGATCTGGAACCCGCCGCAGATACCGAGCACCGGACGCCCCTCCGCGGCCCTTCGGACGAGCGCCTCCGCCAGCCCCCGCTCGCGCAGCCACTCCAGCGCGCGGACCGTCCCCCGGGTCCCCGGGATGACGACGAGGTCGGCGTCGGCCAGCTCCTCCGCCCGGTCCACGAACCGCACCACGACACCGGGTTCGGCGGCGAGGGCGTCGGTATCGGTGAAGTTCGACATGAGCGGAACCGCGCACACGGCCACCCGCAGCACGTCCTCGCCCACCGGGGCGGAGGCTCGGGTGTTCCGGACCCCCATTCCGTCCTCCTCGTCGATCCCGAGCCCGTGCCGGAAGGGCAGCACGCCGTACGTGGACCGCCCGGTGAGCCCGTGGAGCATGTCCAGCCCGGGTTCCAGGAGACTGACATCCCCCCGGAACTTGTTGACGAGGAACCCGGCGACAAGCGCTTGGTCCTCGGGGCTGAGCAGCGCGACGGTCCCGAAGAACGAGGCGAAGACACCGCCCCGGTCGATGTCCCCGACGACCAGCACGGGCAGCCCGGCGTTCCGGGCGATCCCCATGTTCACGATGTCGGTCCGCCGCAGGTTGATCTCCGCCGGACTCCCCGCCCCCTCACAGATCACCGCGTCATACGTGCCCCGCAGTTCGGCGAGACAGTCGAGCACGGTCCCGAGCAACTTCTGCTGCCGGCCCCCGTGATACCCACGAGCGCTCAACTCCCCGACCGGCTTCCCGAGCAGCACGACCTGACTGCTCTGTTCCCCACCGGGCTTGAGCAGCACGGGATTCATCAGCGCGGTCGGCTCGACCCGGCAGGCCTGCGCCTGCATGGCCTGCGCCCGCCCGATCTCCGCACCCTCCTTGGTGACAAAGGAGTTGAGGGACATGTTCTGCGCCTTGAACGGCGCGACCTTGACCCCCTGCCGCACCAGCCACCGGCAGATCCCGGCCGTGACGACACTCTTGCCGGCGTCCGAGGTGGTCCCGGCGACGAGAAGCCCCCCGCTCATGCCGTACGTCCCTTCCGGATCAGCCGCGCGGCGACCGCACCGGCACCGAGCGCGAGCAGACCGACGCGCCGCGACAGCCGTACGGCACGCTCGATGTCGTACGAGGCCACGGCGCGCCCCTCCCGATTCAGCACGGGCCGGTGCTCGACCCGCCCCGCGTAGGACAACGTCCCCCCGAGCCGCACCCCGAGCGCCCCCGCGAAGGACGCCTCCACAGGCCCGGCGTTGGGGCTCGGATGCTTGCCGGCATCCTCCCGCCACGCCCGCACGGCACCCCGCGGATCACCCCCGGCCACCGTCGCGAGTACGGCGGTCAGCCGCGCCCCCGGCCACCCGGCGAGGTCGTCGAGCCGGGCGGAGGCCCACCCGAACCGCCGGTACCGGGCCGACCTGTGGCCCACCATGGCGTCCAGCGTGTTGACGGCCCGGAACCCGAGCAGCCCCGGCACCCCGCCGACCGCACCCCACACGAGCGCCCCCACGACGGCGTCGGAGGTGTTCTCGGCGACGGACTCGACGACGGCCCGGGCGATCCCGTCGGCGTCGAGCGCCTGCGGATCCCGCCCGCACAGATGCGGCAGCCGCTCCCGCGCGGCCTCCACATCCCCTTCGTCCAGAGCGCGCCCGATGCTCCGGGCCTCGCGCGCGAGGGACGTGCCCCCGACAACGGCCCAGGTGGCGGCGGCGGTCAGCGCGACGGAAGCGGTACGGGACGGTCGTACGACACGCTGGGCCAGCGCACCGAGGGCGACGGCACCCCCGACACACACGGCGGTGTGCACCGCGCCCCGCCCCCGGTGATCCCGCCACAGCGCCCGCTCCACGGCCCCGGCGGCCCGCCCGAACGCGGCGACCGGATGCCCCCGACGCGGATCGCCGAGCAGCAGGTCCCCCAGAAGTCCGGCGGCGGCGCCGTACGCGAAGACGCGATCAGGGCAGGCGGGCATCGCGTTATGTCCTCACTCAGGGTGTCCACGCCCTGGTTCGACGAGACCGACGACGAGAGTTCCTGGCTCCCGGGGCTACCTACCCCGGTCACAGTGGCGGGACCGCGCCGGACTCACACCGGCTTCCTCTCCTGCCGTCGTACATGGCCCCGGCAGTCCACCACGGTGTTGGAAGGGCAGTCAACTTGCTGTTGACCTGCGATGGAGGAGTGTGCAGAACCCCACACGGGGACTGTTCCCGGGGCCACGAAAAAAGGGGTGCGGGACGGTGATCCGTCCCGCACCCCGTGGTGCGCGTGTGGCCGTCAGGCCACGATCAGCGAAATCCCGTACGCCACCGCCGCCGCGCACGCGGCGAAGCAGGCGTAGGCGCCGGTGACCGCGAGGGGCGCGGAGCCGCCCTCGGTCTGGGCGCGCTCCTGGCGGGACAGGCCCATGATGCCGAGGGTGAACAGGGCCACCAGGCCCACGGTGACCACGAGGCTGACGCCGAAGACGGAGCCGAGGGCTTCCCAGTCGATCTTCATGGTGTTGGTTCCTTGGGGCTCAGACGGCGGCCGGCGGGGTGGCCGGGTCCGTGGCGGTGGCGGACGTGGCGACCGGGGAGGCGATCGTGGCCGTGAGGCTCTCGCTCACCGTTCCGGCCGGCGGCGGCGTCACCGCGGCGATCGCCGTGGTCACCACACCGGGCGGCTCCTCGGTCTCGTTGACGTTGGACGCGTCCACGACCTCGCGGCGCGAGATCTTCCAGATCGCCGCGCTGGACGCGATCAGGAAGACCGCCACCACCGCGGTGCCCCAGTCGCCGAGGTCGCACACGGACTCGGCCAGCGCGCCCACCAGGGCCGCCGCCGGGAGCGTCAGCCCCCAGGCCACGAACATCCGGGTGGCCGTGGACCAGCGGACCACGCCGCCCTTGCGGCCCAGGCCCGCGCCCATCACCGAACCGGAGACGGAGTGGGTGGTGGAGAGGGAGAAGCCGAGGTGCGAGGAGGCCAGGATGACCGTGGCCGCGCTGGTCTGGGCGGCGAAGCCCTGCTGCGGCTGGAGGTCGGTCAGGCCCTTGCCCATCGTGCGGATGATGCGCCAGCCGCCGAGGTAGGTGCCGAGCGCGATGGCCAGACCCGCGGAGAGGATGACCCAGGTGGGCGGGTCGGAGTCGGGGGCGACGGCGCCGCCGGCGACCAGGGCGAGGGTGATGATGCCCATCGTCTTCTGGGCGTCGTTGGTGCCGTGGGCGAGGGAGACCAGGCCGGCGGAGGCGATCTGGCCCGCGCGGAAGCCCTTCGCGGCGGCCCTGCCGTCGGCCTTCTTGCCGAGCGAGTAGGACAGGCGGGTCGCCAGCATGGCGGCGACGCCCGCCACGATCGGGGCCGCGATGGCCGGGATCAGGACCTTGGTGACCAGCACGTCACCGTGGACCGCGCCCATGCCCGCCGAGGCGATGGTGGCGCCGATCAGACCGCCCATCAGGGCGTGCGACGAGCTGGAGGGCAGGCCCACCAGCCAGGTCAGCAGATTCCAGAGGATCGCGCCGACCAGGGCGGCGAAGATGACCTCGGGACGGATGCCGGTCTCGTCGACGAGACCCTTGGAGATCGTGTTGGCGACCTCCACCGAGAGGAAGGCGCCCACCAGGTTGAGCACGGCGGACATGGCCACCGCGACCTTGGGCTTGAGTGCGCCGGTCGAGATGGTGGTGGCCATCGCGTTGGCGGTGTCGTGGAAACCGTTCGTGAAATCGAACGCGAGTGCAGTTACCACCACAATCGCGAGGATCAGCGAGAAGTTTTCCATTTACCCAGGCATTCTTTTGAAGTCATTGGTCGGACGACCGTAAGTAACCTGGGTAAACGGAAGATGAACTGGGGCGGTCCGCACGGTGTCCAGAAGAGGCTATGTTCCCCTCGCGAACCGCTTCAGCTGACTCGCCGACCCGTTGAAGAGGTTCTGGTCGCCCGGCAGGCTGCCGCTGTTGTCGTACTGCCAGATCGTCCAGTACGACCATCCCGCGGGCAGCGCTCCCGCGTCCGCCGCGTTGTAGCGGGCCACCCACAGGGCGTGGTTGGCCGCGAAGGCACCGCTGCCGCCGGTGCAGGTGTTCCACCAGTGGGCGGTGGTGTAGATCACCGGGCGGCGGCCGGTGAGCCGCTTCACCTCGTCGCTGAAGGACTTGATCCAGCCGACCATCCTCGCCTTGGACATGCCGTAGCACTTGTGCTTCTTGTCGTACGGGTTGTACTCGATGTCGAGCGCCGGCGGCAGCGTCCAGCCGTCCGCGCTCCAGGCGCCGCCGTTGCGGACGAAGTACGCCGCCTGGCTCCTGCCGGACGACTTGTCGGGCAGCGCGAAGTGGTACGCCCCGCGGATGATGCCGGCGTCGCGCGCGCCGTTGTACTGCTGGGTGAAGTGCGGGTTGCGGTAGTTGGTCGACTCGGTCGCCTTGATGTAGACGAACCGCGCGCCCTTCGTCCTGGCCTTCTGCCAGTCGACGTTCTTCTGGTGCGAAGAGACGTCGTGCCCCTTGGGCAGGCTCGCCGCGCTCGCCGGAGTCTCGGCGAGTGCGATGCCGCCCACGGTCAGCGTGGCCACGGACGCGGCCAGGGCGCGGGTGCGGTGACGGAACGGTTTGCGATCACGGGCCATGTGTCCCCCCGGAATGGCGTCGTGCACAACGAGGCCCCGAGATTACTGGAAGATCATCGAATTGCGGTCGATCTCCGGCCAAGCCACCCGAGAGGGTGACGTATCCGTCTATGTGCCCTGCCGGAGGGTTGACTTCCGCCCTAAAGTGCCCCGCTCGACGGCGACTTGGCGGCCCGGCTGGCAGGATCGGCGCATGGACGGGCAGCAGCGGGAACCGCGGGAACCGCGGGGCGGACGGGGTGTCGGGGGCGGCGCACAGGATGCGTTCGAGTCGTGGGGGAGGAGCGCGCGTCCCGAGGAGGCCGAGGCCTGGGAGGCGCTCGTCGACACGGCCCGCCGGACCGTGTCCGACGGACTCGTCGTCGGCACCTCCGGCAATGTGTCGGTGCGGGTCGGGGACACCGTCCTGGTCACACCGTCGGGTGTGCCCTACGACCGGCTCACGCCGGACGACGTGACCGGTGTCGACCTCGACGGCCGGCAGGTCCTCGGCACGCTCGTGCCGACCAGTGAACTGCCGATGCATCTCGCGGTGTACCGCAGCACGGACGCCGGCGCGGTCGTGCACACCCATGCGGTGCACGCCACCGCCGTCTCCACCCTCGTCCCCGAGCTCCCGGCGATCCACTACATGGCCGGCGCGCTCGGCGGCCCCGTCCGGGTCGCCCCCTACGCCACCTACGGCACCGACGAGTTGGCCGAGAACATGCTGCACGCCCTCGCCGACCGCTCCGCCTGCCTCCTCCAGAACCACGGCACGATCACCCACGGCGACACCCTCACCCGCGCCTACGACCGCACGGCCCAACTGGAGTGGATGTGCCACCTCTGGCTGACGGCCCGCTCAATCCCCGACCTGCCCCCACATCTACTGACCGAGGAACAGGTCGCGGAGGCGGGGGAGAGGCTGCGGGGGTATGGGCAGCGGGGGTGAGGCGGCGGTCGGGTTGGGGCGGCCGGGTTGAGGCGGCGAGGTTGGGGTGCCGGAGTGGGGTGACCCGGTGAGGCAGCCGAGGCGCGGTCGCGGAGTCGAGGCAGCCGGGACGAGGCGGCGGGGTTGAGGGGAGCGGGCGGGGGAACTCGCGGTGGCGCGGCGCATCCCCCGACGCCGACGCCGACGCCGATCCAGGACGCGACCTCGATCCGACAAAGACAGCCCCGGTGATCCCGGTCTCGACCTCGATCCCGACAGCGATCCCGGCCGTGGCCTCGATCCCGACCGCGAGCGCCGCAGCGACAGCGACCTTGACCGTGACCTCGATCCCGACACCGCCCGCCCCGACCCGCGGCCCGCCGCACCCCCGCCCTCCACTCCCCCCCCCGCGCCCCAGCGCTCACCCTCACTCCACCCCGGCCTCCCACTGGCCGACAACCCCGTCCCCCAGGACACTGAATCCGTGCGCACTGTCACCGCGACGGCCGCTGCCGTCACCGCAGCCCTGGCGGCCGGCGCGGCCGGGATCGTTGCCGGAAGGCTTGCCAGCGACGCCGGGCTCAAGGCGCCGCCCGGCCGGGCGCTGCCCGGCGAACCCCGGCTCACCGTGCACGCCACGGCCGCCGGCCGCATCGCGCTCACCCGGGACCTCGCCGCCCTGCGCCCCGGCACCTACGGCCTGGTCGGCGAGACCTCGCACGCGGTCGTCGGCGCGGTCCTGCCCTCCGAACCCCACACCGCCGACACCGTCGTCCGCCGCCTGGAGCGCGTCTCGTACGGCACCCTGAAACCCGGCGACAAGGTCCACCTCACCCCGAGCCTCCACAGCGGCGACCCGAAGTCCGCCCTCGGTCTCGACTACGCCGACACCGAGGTGCTCGGCGAACTCGGCACCCTGCCCGCCTGGTTCGTGCCCGGCGCCCGCGACACCTGGATCATCCTGGTCCACGGCCTCGGCGCGACCCGCGAACACCCCCTGAACCTCATGGGGTTCCTGCACCGCCACCGCTTCCCCGTCCTCGCCCTCTCCTACCGCGGCGACCTCGGCGCCCCGCGCCCCCCGGACGGCCTGAACCACTTCGGCGAGACCGAGTGGCGGGACCTGGACGCGGCGATCCGCCACGCCCTGGACAACGGCGCCCGCCGCGTCGCCCTGTTCGGCTGGTCCACCGGCGCCACCATGGCCCTGCGTGCCGCCGTCCACTCCGAACTCCGCGACCGCGTGGCCGGTCTGATCCTCGACTCCCCGGTCCTCAGCTGGGAACGCACCCTGCGCGCCCTCGCCGCCGCCCGCAACACCCCCTCCGTCCTGCTCCCGCTCGCCGTCCGCGCCGCCCAGGGCCGCACCGGCCTGCCCAGCGACCGCTCGGGCCTCTACGCCGACCGCTTCGATCGCCTCGACCGCTCAGGCGCCCCCGCACCGGCCCCGGTCCTCACCGCCGCCGGCGACACCGTCCCCCACCCGCCCCCGCCGCCGACCCTGATCCTGCACGGCCCGGACGACACGCTCGCCCCCTGGGACCTCTCCCGCCGCCTCGCCGCGACCCACCCGAGCCGCATCGCCCTGCACACCGTCCGGCGGGCCCCGCACGCCGCGATGTGGAACGCCGACCCGCAGGCCTACGAGGAAGCCCTGCGCCGCTTCCTGACCCCGCTGATGTGACCCGCCCCCTCCTCCCCGCACCCGGTGCCAGAGGTTCCGTTTAACCCCGTACCACTGGCCTGATCTCGGTGTATCCCCCTCCGCAGGGCCCCGGCGTTGGCCATCCCCGTCGCCCGCCGTGACATTCCGTTTGGGTTTTCGGACCGTCAACCGGAAGACTGCACCCGTGACGTCCCGTATTCCGCGCGACTCCAGGCTTCGACTCGTCCGTCCGCGACCCCTGGCCGCCGCCCCCTCAGCTGTGAACCAGCGGCGCCCACGCCGCGCCGCGCCCCGCCCGCCGGAGGGCACACCGGCCCCCGCGGAACTGGCCAGAATGGCGCGCTCGGGTCTCGCCGACGCGGCCCGCATCGCCCACTGGGCCGACGCGGCACTCGGCCCCGGCGGCGACGGCGCGACCGATGACGGCAAGGCCACCCTCTCCGAGGCCACCGCCCGACGGGCCGCCGACCACCTCGGCCTGACCGCCGCTCAGGTCCGGGCCGACTGGGACACCGCCCGGCTCGCCGGCCTCGTCGAGGTGCACGGCGACAGCGCCCGCCCCGGCTGGCGGCTGCGCGCCTGGGACCGCGACGACAGCGCCGTACTGCGCGGCTGGGTCGCCCTCTTCGACGCCTGGTCGCTCGCCCACCCGGAGCCCGAGGGCCGCGAGGCCGCCGCCGTAGCCGAGGTCGTCTCGGCCATGCCTCAGGTGCTCTCCTTCCTCCAGCTCTCCGCCGGGCCCGTCCCGGTCGAGCAGCTCCTGGACCTCCTGGAGCAGCGCGTCACCGAACTGCGCACCGAGCGCTGCGAGATCCCCTACGGCCCCCAGCCGGAGCCCACCGAGGAACCCGAGGCGGCGGACCCTCAGGACGCCCCCCTCGCCCCCCTTCTCGACTGGGCCCTGCACGCCCTCGCCTCCGTCGGCGCCCTCACCTACGGCGACGGCCAGGCCACCCTCACCCCGCTCGGCAGCTGGGCGGTCTGGGTCAAGCTGGAGCAGATCTGCGTCGCCGCGCAGAGCCCCGCCGGGAACATCGAGGTCGCCGCCGACGAGATGCTGCGCGGCTGCGCCCAGCTGCGCCCCAACGCGGCCCGCGCCGAGTACCGCGCCTGGCTCGCCGCCCGCCCCGTCGGCAGCGCCGTCACCGAGCTGATCGCCGCCGCCCGCGGCGATGACGCCCTGCTGCGCGGCCTCGCCTTCGAGGCGCTGCGAGTGGTCGGCGCCCCCGCCGAGCCGGACGTCCGCTCGGTGGCCGACGAGCCCACCCTGCGGCCGTACGCCCTGCTGTGGCTGGCCGAGCACGACGGGATCGATCCGGAGGACGCCCACGAGGTCCTCACCCGGGAAGAGGCCACCTGGCTGTGGGTCGACACCGCGGCCGCCGTCGCCGACCACGGCGAGGCGCCGATGCTGGTGCGGCATCTGGAGTCCGCGCTCCAGCCGACCGTGCCCCAGCTCCTCGACGAGGTGCGGGCCGTCGGGCACCCCCGGACCGTGCAGGTCCTGGTCGCGCTCGCCGCCGCGCACCCCGACCCGGCGCTCGCCAAGGCGGTGCGCCGCGCCGCCTTCCAGGTGCACACCGGAGGGTGAGTCAGGCGGGTGTCTCCGGTCAGGCGGGTATCTCCGGGGCGTACGTGCCGAAGCTCCACACATGGCCCTCGGCGTCCCGGGCCATGTAGTCCCGCGAGCCGTACTCCTGGTCCGTCGGGGGCATCAGGATCTCCGCGCCGTGCTCCACGGCGCGCCGGTGGTGTGCGTCGACGTCGTCCACGACGACGTACACCCCGGTCGGGCCCGCGTCCTTCATCAGCTTGTCGTAGGCGCTGCCGGTGCCCTTCGAGCCGAGCATCACCGCGCCGTTGCCCTGCACCAGCTCGGCGTGGGCCACCAGGCCGTCCTCGCTCTCGTACACCGCGAGCTCGGTGAACCCGAAGGCTTCCGTGAGCTGCTTGATCGCCGCCTTCGCGTCGGCGTACTGCAAGGTCGGGTAGATGCTCGGACGCCCCTCGCGTGTGCCTGCCATGCCGATCACTCCCTTGTGACCACAAGTCCGGAAAAACCGTCTGCCGACAGTCTGGCAGCCACCACTGACAACGGCCCCGAAACCGTCCTTGACCAGGCGGAACACCGATCAGCGGAACGTGTCGCACTGCCTCATGTCACCAGCCCGATACCCCTGCTGGAACCACTGCCGGCGCTGCGCCGCCGACCCGTGCGTCCACGACTCCGGTGTCACCCGGCCCTGGTACCGCGCCTGGATCCGGTCGTCGCCCACGGCCGCCGCCGCGTCCAGGCCCTCGTCGATGTCGGCGGCGGTGAGGCTGGTGATCAGCGGCCGCCCGGTCGACTCGTCGTTCGTCGTGGTCGCGTGGTGCGCCCACACCCCGGCGTAGCAGTCCGCCTGGAGCTCCACCTTCACGGCGTTGCTGTCGGCGCCCGTGCGCCCGTCCTGCGAGCGGCTCAGCGTGCCCATCAGGTCCTGTACGTGGTGCCCGTACTCGTGGGCCACCACGTACGCCTGCGCGAACGGCCCGCCGCTCGCGCCGAACTTAGAGCGCAGGTCGTCGAAGAAGCCGAGATCGAGGTAGACCTTCCGGTCGCCGGGGCAGTAGAACGGCCCGACCGCCGAGGTCGCCGAGCCGCACGCGGTGCCGACCCGCTCGCTGAAGAAGACCGTCGGCGACCGCGTATAGGAACCGCCGCGCCGCGCGAACTCCTGGTCCCAGTAGTCCTGCACGCTGTTGACGACGGCCACCGTCCGGCAGTCGTCGCGGGTGTTCGCGTCCTGCCCGGTCCGGCAGCTCTGCTGCACCTGTGCGAGCCCGGAGGCCGTGGCCACCGGCCCGCCGCCGCTGTCGGTGAGGCCGAGCTGGTCCGGCCCGACGCCCAGGAGGAGACCGAGAACCAGGGCGATCAGTCCGGCGATGCCGCCGCCGACGGTCGCCTTCCCACCGGGGATCCGGCTGCCGCGCACGTCCTGCACCTCGGAGGTGTCGAGCCTCGCGTCGTCGTCGAACTGCATGCGGCCATCGTCGCCCGGCACACCGGCCCCGGCGCCGGACGCTGGCCCGAACGAGGGAGACCAACCGAACACCCGAACCAAGGAAAAGCGCTTGCCCGCCCCCGTTAGACTTGGCCCATGGCCATTCTCCTCGCGCATTAGACGGCGGGAACGTCCTCAGCCGCCCACCTGCCACCCCACATCGCCCAGGAGTCTGTCCGTGATCTCCGCCTCCGGTATCGAGTTGCGCGCCGGTGCACGCGTCCTCATCGAGTCCGCCACCTTCCGTGTCGCCAAGGGCGACCGCATCGGCCTGGTCGGCCGCAACGGCGCGGGGAAGACGACCCTCACCAAGTGCCTCGCGGGCGAGGGCATGCCCGCCGCCGGCCAGATCACCCGCTCCGGCGAGGTCGGCTACCTCCCGCAGGACCCCCGCACCGGCGACCTCGACGTGCTCGCCCGCGACCGCATCCTCTCCGCGCGCGGCCTCGACGTCCTGCTGAAGAAGATGCGCGACAACGAACAGCGCATCGCCAACGGCTCGGGCGCCACCCGGGAGAAGGCCCTCAGGCAGTACGAGCGCCAGGAGACGGAGTTCCTCACCAAGGGCGGGTACGCCGCCGAGGCCGAGGCCGCCACCATCGCCGCCGCGCTGAACCTCCCGGACCGGGTGCTCGGCCAGCCGCTGCACACCCTCTCCGGCGGTCAGCGCCGCCGTATCGAACTGGCCCGGATCCTGTTCTCGGACGCGGACACCCTGCTCCTCGACGAGCCCACGAACCACCTCGACGCCGACTCGATCGTCTGGCTGCGGGACTACCTGAAGTCCTACCGCGGCGGCTTCATCGTGATCTCCCACGACGCCGACCTGGTCGAGACGGTCGTCAACAAGGTGTTCTACCTTGACGCCAACCGCGCCCAGATCGACGTCTACAACATGGGCTGGAAGCTCTACCAGCAGCAGCGCGAGGCCGACGAGAAGCGCCGCAAGCGCGAGCGGCAGAACGCCGAGAAGAAGGCGGCCGCCCTGCACTCGCAGGCCGACAAGATGCGCGCCAAGGCCACCAAGACGGTCGCCGCGCAGAACATGGCCAAGCGCGCCGACAAGCTCCTCTCCGGCCTGGAAGCCGTACGGCAGCAGGACAAGGTCGCCAAGCTGCGCTTCCCCGAGCCCGCGCCCTGCGGCAAGACCCCGCTGATGGCCGAGGGTCTGTCGAAGTCGTACGGCTCCCTTGAGATCTTCACCGACGTCGACCTGGCCATCGACAAGGGCTCGCGCGTGGTCATCCTCGGTCTCAACGGCGCGGGCAAGACGACCCTGCTGCGCCTGCTGGCCGGGACCGAGCAGCCGGACACCGGCGCGGTCGTCCCCGGTCACGGCCTCAAGCTCGGCTACTACGCCCAGGAGCACGAGACCCTGGACCCGGAGCGCACGGTCCTAGAGAACATGCGCTCGGCGGCGCCCGACCTCGACCTCGTCGAGGTGCGCAAGACGCTCGGTTCCTTCCTGTTCTCCGGCGACGACGTCGACAAGCCGGCCGGGGTCCTCTCCGGCGGTGAGAAGACGCGTCTCGCCCTCGCGACCCTGGTCGTCTCCTCGGCGAACGTCCTGCTCCTCGACGAGCCCACCAACAACCTCGACCTGGCCAGCCGCGCGGAGATCCTCGGCGCGCTGAGCACCTACAAGGGCGCGGTGATCCTGGTGACCCACGACGAGGGCGCGGTCGAGGCGCTCCAGCCGGAGCGGATCATCCTGCTGCCGGACGGCATCGAGGACCTGTGGGGCGCCGACTACGCGGATCTGGTCTCGTTGGCTTGATCGAAAGAGTGATCCACGGCGTATGGATCATTCGGCCCACCGGTGATCCATCATCTGTGTGAGATCTCCTCGTACCGAGGTGTGTCCTACATCCATTTCACGGCCGAGTCCTTCATCGACAAGGGCTCGGCCGTAGTGCGTCTCTGACCTGGCACTTCGCGAAAGAACCCGTTCGGCCCAACGAACGGAGCCGGGTGGAATTACAGATTCCACTTGTGGGGACCGGCTCCTGTCGTCAAAACCATGTCTCATGGACCTTGCCGAATGGGTGGCCATGAACGCTCGGAGGGGTGATCATGAGAGGACCAGAGCGCACTTCCCATGAGGAGGCACGGGTGGCCGAGACTCTGAAGAAGGGCAGCCGGGTGACCGGCGCCGCGCGCGACAAGCTCGCGGCAGACCTGAAGAAGAAGTACGACTCCGGTGCGAGCATTCGGGCGCTGGCCGAGGAAACCGGCCGCTCGTATGGCTTCGTGCACCGGATGCTCAGCGAATCGGGCGTCACGCTTCGCGGGCGTGGCGGAGCGACGCGGGGCAAGAAGGCCGCATCGTCCTGAACCCGGGCGGCCCATCGGCTTCGATGGTGGCCACCCGGTCGGTCGGCTGACCGGCCGGGTGGTTACTGTGCAGTCACTTAGCTTTGCTCTGCTGACCGCACGCATCGGAGGCGCCCCATGGCCACGCCCACTCAGGACGGCCAGGAACTCGTTCCCCTGCTCGACAAGGACGGCGTACGGCTCACCGTCGAGGACACCCTCGCCACGGTGACGCTGGTCAACCCGGCCAAGCTCAACGCCCAGAGCCCCGCTCTGTGGCGTGCGCTCGCCGAGGCCGGCCGGCTGCTGCCGGGCTCCGTCCGGGTCGTCGTGCTGCGCGGTGAGGGCAAGTCCTTCTCCGCGGGCCTCGACCGGCAGATGTTCACGCCCGAGGGGATCGAGGGCGAGCCGTCGTTCATCGACCTCGCCCGCAGCGCGGACGCCGAACTCGACGCCGCCATCGCGGAGTTCCAGGAGGGCTTCACGTGGTGGCGCCGCAACGACCTGGTGTCCATCGCCGCGGTCCAGGGCCACGCCATTGGTGCGGGTTTCCAGCTGGCCCTCGCCTGTGACCTGCGCGTCGTCGCCGACGACGTGCGCTTCGCCATGCGCGAGACCAGCCTCGGCCTGGTCCCCGACCTCACCGGCACCCACCCCTTGGTGAGTCTCGTCGGTTACGCCCGTGCGCTGGAGATCTGCGCGACCGGGCGCTTCGTCACGGCCGAGGAGGCGGTGGCCACGGGCCTCGCCAACATCGCCGTCCCCCTGGACCAGCTCGACAACGCCGTACGCGACCTCGCGGGTGCCCTCCTGTCGGCCCCCCGGGACGCGCTCGTGGAGACCAAGGCCCTCCTGCGCGGGGCCTCGGACCGCACCTACGACGAGCAGCGCGCCGCCGAGCGGGCGTCCCAGGCGCGCCGGCTGCGGGATCTGGCGGGCGTGGGGGAGTAACGGACCGGGGCGCCTAGGCGACACCCGTCACCAGCACCGCCACGGTCGGGTGATCCGCCAGCGCCCCACCCACCGCCGTACGGACCTCCCGGGCCACGTCCAGGGCCCGGTGGTCCGTGTCCACGGCCAGTTCCACCCGTACGTGCCGACGCGGCAGCGCGCCCTCGCTCTCCCGCTCCTCGATGTGCACCGGGCGCCCGAGCACCGAGGTCAGACAGGCGGCGCCCGGCACCGCGAGCACGGCGGCGGCCGCCCGGCCCTCGTCACCGTCCCCGGGTGCCGCCACGGCTCGCGGCGCCCGGGACTGTCGTACCGGAGCAGGCTCGACGCCGTCGTCCAGCAGGGCCGTCACCCGCAGATCCACCTCTACGACCGTCAGCCCCAGCTGCTCCGAAGCCGCGGCCAGCGCGGCCCGCAGCCATGCGGCCTGCACCGGCAGCGGCTCCACCGGCGTGGCCTCGAACTCCGCCGAGATCCGCAGCGGGCCGGGTGGCAGCGCGCTGGGCGGTGGCGGTACGGCGGACTCCCGCACCTCCTCCGGATCGGCGAGCCCGATCCGCAGCGCGCCCAGGCGGACACCGTCAGTGCCGCTCACCGCGCCCCGCAGCACCTCCCCGGCCGTCTCCTCGGAGATCCACGCGCCGTCCCGCGCGCCGCCGAGCGGCAGCAGCCTGCCGAGGCCGAGTTGATGCCGTACCGAACGCGTCCATGGGTCCGCCGTCATTGCTCCAGCCTGCCGCATCTCCGGCGCGCGATCGCGTCACCGCACTTACCGTGGACCATGACGACGACCGAAAGGGACGTACGGCGATGACCGACATGACGCAGGGCCCCGAGGTGGAGACGGCCGCGCAGCCCCGCAAGGCCACGAAACGCGGTGGCGGGGACCCGGCGACACGCGGACGGACCACCATCGCCGACGGCGTCGTGGAGAAGATCGCCGGGCTCGCCGCCCGGGACGTCCTCGGCGTGCACGCCATGGGCAGCGGCCTCAGCCGCACCTTCGGCGCCGTCCGCGACCGGGTGCCCGGCGGCTCCAAGTCCGTGACGCGCGGCGTCAAGGCCGAGGTCGGCGAGGTGCAGACCGCGCTCGACCTGGAGATCGTCGTCGACTACGGCGTCTCGATCGCGGACGTGGCCCGGGCCGTCCGGGAGAACGTCATCGCGGCCGTGGAGCGGATGACCGGCCTGGAGGTCGTCGAGGTCAACATCGCGGTGAGCGACGTGAAGCTGCCCGAGGAAGAGGACGAGGAGCCGGAGCCCCGGATCCAGTAGCCGCGCGAGGGGAACGCACCATGAACATGGCCGTGATCGGCATGATCGCCGGCATGGCGCTGGGCTTCGCCGGGTATTTCGGCGGGTTCGGAGCCTTCCTGCTGGTGGCGGCGCTGGGCGCCATCGGCTTCGTCGTGGGCCGGTTCCTGGAGGGGGACCTGGAACTCGGCGACTTCTTCCGCACCCGTGACGACCGACGCGACCGGCGGCGATGACGTCCGCCGTCCTGCCCGGCGAGCGCGGCGCGACCCGCATCGCCGACCGGGTCGTCGCCAAGATCGCCTCCCAGGCGGCCCGTGAGGCGCTCGGCACCCTGCCCGAGGAGGCCGAACCCCCCTACGCCACCGTCGTCGTGCACCACGACCTCGCCCGGATCCACCTGCACCTCGAACTCGACTATCCCTGCGACATCGGCGCGCGCTGCCGTGCGGTGCGTCAGCGGGTGGTCGAGCGGGTAGGCGCGTTGGTGGACATGGAGGTGTCGGAGGTCGCCGTCCAGGTGGAACGGCTGCATCCGGCACAGGCGCACGGCGCGGCACAGGGGAGGACGCGATGAGCGAGCCCCAGGGCTCCGAGGGTTCGGGCGGCTTCGAGGGCACCACACAGCGACTGCCGGTCATCGAGAAGGCGGTCGAACCGGACCGCACGGACACGGACCAGTCCGCGTCGGCGGCCGCGTACGGCGCACCACCCGCCCTCGGCGGCGAGAGCCGCGAGAGCCGCTTCTGGTCGGCGCGCCGCGTCCCCGCGGGCATCGTCGCCCTGCTCCTGCTCGTCGTCGCGGGTGCCTTCCTGTACGACGTGGCGGCCGTCCGCGCCAACCGGCCCGCCCTGTCCTGGCGCCGCGACCTGGCCCGGCAGCTCGCCGAACGGCCCCTCGACGACACGTGGGTGCTGGTCGGTGCCGCAGCCGCCGTGGTCCTCGGCCTGTGGCTGCTGATCCTGGCCGCCACCCCCGGACTCCGTGCCGTCCTCCCGATGGCGCGCGCCCACCCCGACGTCCGCGCCGGTCTCCACCGGGACGCCGCCGCGACCGTGCTGCGCGACCGGGCCATGGAGGTCGCCGGCGTCCAGTCCGTCCGGGTGCGGATGCGCCGGGCGAGGGCCGACGTCCGCGCGGTCTCCCACTTCCGCGAACTGGACGACGTACGCGCCGACTTGGACATCGCCCTCGCCGAGGCGATCAGGGGGCTGGGCCTGGCCCGGCCGCCCGCGCTCGCGGTGCACGTGGCCCGGACCGCCCGGAAGGGATGACCCGATGCTCAGGACCGTCAACCGTGTACTGATCGGCCTCGTGGGCCTGGTGCTGCTGGTGCTGGGCGGCGCGGTCCTCGCCGTCGGCCTGGGCGCCAACCCGCCGTCCTGGTGGATCCACGACGGCAGGCACGACGTCCTGCTCAGCGACTCCGAGCGCACCCGCTGGCAGGGCGAGGGCTGGTGGTGGCCGGCGGTCATCGCCGCGCTGGCCGTCCTGGTGCTGCTCGCCCTGTGGTGGCTGACGGCGGTCCTGCGCAGGCACCGCCTCACCGAGGTCCGCGTCGACACGGGCGACGGCGAGGGCGCGCTGCTGCGGGGCCGGGCCCTGGAAGGCGTACTGGAGGGTGAGGCGGGCCGGTTGGACGGAGTGCAACGCGCCCACGTCCACCTGACCGGCCGCCCCGGCGCCCCCGAAACCCGCGTACGCCTCAACCTCGAACCCCACGTGGACCCCGGAACGACCCTGGCCCACCTGTCGACAGAGGCGCTGACCCACGCCCGCAATTCGGCGGGCTTGGACGCGTTGCCGACAGAGGTGAGGCTTACCGGCGTCAAGCACAAGGCGGAAAGGGTTAGTTGAGGGCTTTTCAGAAGCCGTGCCGCATGCCCCCGTCGACAGGCAACATAACTCCCGTCAAATAAGAAGCCGCCGGCGACAGCAAAAACGCCGCCACCCGCCCGAATTCCTCCGGCATTCCATACCGCCGCAACGGAATCCGCGACTCGTTCGCCGCCCGGGTGGCCTCCGGATCCGCCGACAACCCGTCCAGCTCGCGCACGCGATCCGTGTCGATGCGCGACGGCAGCAACCCCACCACCCGAATTCCGCGCGGCCCCAGTTCATCCGAAAGCGACTTCGCGAACCCGGCGAGCCCCGGCCGCAGTCCGTTCGAAATCGTCAGCCCGGGAATCGGCTCGTGCACGGATCCGGACAGCACGAACCCGATCACGCCCCCTTCCTCCAGCTCCGCCGCCGCCGCGCGAGCGACCCGCACCGCGCCGAGGAAGACGGACTCGAACGCGGCCTGCCACTGCTCGTCCGTGTTGTCGGCGACGAACCCGGGCGCGGGCCCGCCCACACTGACCAGCACCCCGTCGAAGCCCCCGAAGTGCTCCCGGGCCGCCGCGATCAGCCGCTCCGCGGCCGACGGGTCGGCGTTGTCGACGGCCAACCCGACCGCGTTCGGCCCGAGTTCGGCCGCCGCGTCGAGCACCCGCTTCTCGTCCCGCCCGGTCACCACGACCTTCGCCCCGTCGGCGACCAGCTCCCGCGCCGCCGCGTTGCCCAGCCCCCGGGTCGCCCCGGTGACGACGTACACACGGTCCTTCAGTCCAAGATCCATGGTCTCTATCCTGCCTCTTCGCCGGAATCCCCGAACCCGGAGTCCCCGAACAGCGTGAGCGCGGTGTTCACCAGCCCGATGTGGCTGAACGCCTGCGGGAAGTTGCCGAGCTGGACGCGCGCCACCGGGTCGTACTCCTCCGCCAGCAGCCCCACGTCGTTCGCCAGCCCCAGCAGCCGTTCGAACAGCTCCCGCGCCTCCTTGGTCCGGCCCGTCATGTGCAGTGCGTCCGCCAGCCAGAACGAGCAGACCAGGAACGTGCCCTCGCCGCCCGGCAGTCCGTCGACCGTCGTCTCCTCGGCGCTGTACCGCCGTACGAAACCGCCGTGGTCCAGCTCCGCGCGGACCGCGTCGATGGTGCCGATCACCCGGGGGTCGTCGGGCGGGAGGAAGCCGACGCGGGGGATGAGGAGGAGGGCCGCGTCGAGTTCGCGGGAGCCGTAGGACTGGGTGAAGGTGTTGCGCTCGGGGTCGTAGCCCTTCTCGCACACCTCGCGGTGCACCTCGTCGCGCAGCGCGCGCCAGCCGTCCAGGTCGCCGCTCAGGTCCGGGTACGCCTCCAGGGCGCGCACCGCGCGGTCGGCGGCCACCCACACCATCACCTTGGAGTGCACGAACTGCCGCCGCCCGCCCCGCACTTCCCAGAGCCCTTCGTCCGGCTGCCGCCACGAGGACGTGAGGAACTCCAGCAGGACGTTCTGGAGGGACCACATGTGCGGTTTGGCGGGCAGGCCCGCCCGCCGGGCCAGCGAGAGGGAGTCCATGACCTCGCCGTAGACGTCCAGTTGGAGCTGTTTCACGGCCTCGTTGCCGATCCGCACCGGCCGGGAGCCGGCGAATCCGGACAGCCAGGGCAGCTCCAGTTCGGGCAGCCGCCGCTCGCCCGCCACGCCGTACATGATCTGGAGGTCCGCCGGGTCGCCGGCGATCGCGCGCAGCAGCCAGTTCCGCCAGTCCTCGGCCTCCTCCAGATAGCCGCACTGCACCAGGGCGCCCAGGGTGAGGGTCGAGTCGCGCAGCCAGCAGTAGCGGTAGTCCCAGTTGCGCACCCCGCCCGGCTCCTCGGGCAGCGAGGTGGTGGCCGCGGCCACGATGCCGCCGGTCGGCCGGTAGGTGAGGGCCTTCAGGGTGATCAGGGAACGGACCACCGCGTCCCGGTACGGACCGTCGTAGCCGCAACGCGCCGACCATGCCTGCCAGTCGGCGACGCTGCTCTCCAGCGCCTCGTAGGGATCGATGAGCGGCGGGCGCGGTTCGTGCGAGGGGTGCCAGGTCAGCACGAACGCGACCTTCTCGCCCTCCTCGACGGTGAACTCCGCGTGCGTGCCGAAGTGTTCGCCCCAGGTGTGCACCGGGGGCTCGCTGCGCAGCCACGCCGAGTCGGGGCCCGCGACGGCCACCCGCTGCCCGTCGGACCTGCGCACCCACGGCACGATCGAGCCGTAGTCGAAGCGCAGCCGGAGCGTGCTGCGCACGGTGACCCGGCCGCGCAGGCCCTCCACGACGCGGACGAGGTCGGGGGCGCGGTGCCGCTGTGGCATCAGGTCGGTCACCCGGACCGCGCCCTCGTCGGTCTCCCAGTCGGTGTCCAGGACCAGGGTGCCGGGGCGGTAGGCGCGGCGGGTACAGGATCCCTCGACCGCGGCGGGCGCGATCCGCCAGTGGCCGTTCTCCTCGTCGCCCAGCAGCCGCGCGAAGCACGCCCCCGAGTCGAAGCGGGGCAGGCACAGCCAGTCCACGGAGCCGTCCCGGCCCACCAGGGCGGCCGTCTGTTCGTCGCCGATGAGGGCGTAGTCCTCGATACGGGGGTGCACGGAGTGCGGATTCCCGGCCGGTCGAGGGGGCAATCAGGGGGTGGGCCGGGGGAGTGAGACACCCGCTCCGTTGCCCGAGAAGATCACCCCCGGGTGAGCCGGCGCCTGGTTCAGCACCCACAGCCCGATCAGCGTCGCCAGCGCGAACACGATCGTGACGAGAACGACCAGGACGAGCCGCCGCCGGCGCTCGCGCCGCCGCCACTCCCCGCGCGCCGTGCGATACGCGTCGGGGGCCGCCCGCACCCCGCTCGCCAGCGCGGCGAGGGCCTCCTGGAGTTCCCGCTCGGTGCGGTCGGTGTCGGTCATCGCCGGGCCTCCATCGCCTGGGTCAGGGCGGCGAGGCCGCGGGACGTGTGGGTCTTCACGGAGCCGCAGGAGATCCCCATCGCCGAGGCGATCTCGCTCTCCTTCAGTCCGAGCCAGTGCCGCAGCACCAGCGCCTCGCGCTGCCGAGCCGGCAGCTGCTGGAGCGAGTCGACGAGGACCCGCTGGTCGTCGTGGAGCAGCGCGGTGCTCTCGGCGGAGGCGACCAGCTCGGTGGGCGGTGCCTCGACGTGCCTGCGGGCCACCTGGAGGTGCCGTATCCGCATCCGGGTCAGATTGCAGACCGTGGAGCGCAGATAGGCCTCCGCCGCCTCGGTGTCCCTCAGGCGCCGCCACTTCCGGTAGATCTGGTAGAAGCCCTCGGCGACCACGTTCTCCGGGTCGTCCGCGCCGAGCAGCACGGCGAGCCGCAGCATCGACGCGTAGTGCAGCTCGAAGAGCCGGGCCACGCCTGCCTCGCGCTCGGCCTCGGCGGGGTCGGCCGCCGCCGGGGAGAGCGGAACACGTATCGGGGTGCTGTGTCTCACGGGTTGTTCGCTCCCGTCTCCGGGCGCCGCCGGACGGCCAGGCGCGGCGGCAGGTCGGTCAGATCGGCGCCGCGCGGGACGCCGAGACGTTCGAGGGCCCAGGTCCCGGCCAGGGCGACGGTCAGGTTCAGCACCAGGGCCAGGAGCCCGGCGTAGATCTGGACGGGCCCGGTGACCACCGACGAGAAGCCCTCCCGTACGACGAGCCAGGTGCCGGACACCATCCCCGCGGCCCATCCGGCGAGCAGCGCCCGCGGATGCAGCCGCCCGGTGAACAGGCCCACGGCTACGGCCGGGAAGATCTGCAGGATCCAGACCCCGCCGAGGAGCTGGAGGTTGACGGCGTCCTGGTCGCGCAGTCCGAACACGAACGCCACCGCGCCCGCCTTCGCCGTCAGCGACACCGCCTTGGCGATCCGTACCTGCCGCTTGGGCGTGGCCGTCGGCTGGACGTACTCGACGTAGACGTTGCGGACGAAGCTCGTCGCGGCCGCGATCGACATGACCGCCGCCGGGACCAGCGCCCCCACGGTGATCGCGCCGAACACCAGTCCGGCCAGCGGCGCCGGCATCAGCCCGTCCACCAGCATCGGTACGGCCGCCTCGGCGCCGCCCCGCGGTGCCCGGACGCCGGTCGCGAGCGCCGCGATCCCCAGGAACCCGAAGAGCGCGAGCAGCCCCGTCCAGGCGGGCAGGGCCACCGCCGTCCTGCGCAGGGTGCGGGGGCCGTCGGCGGCGAAACCGGCGGTCAGGACGTGCGGGTACATGAGCAGGGCGAGGGCGGAGCCGAGGGCGAGGGTGGCGTACGCGGGCTGCTGCTCGGGGGTGAGGATCAGGGCGGGTTCGCCGAGCCGGGCGGCGGCGCCGTCGAAGACCCGGCCCGGTCCGCCGAGCCGCTCCAGGACCAGCCAGGTGACGGCGGTCAGCGAGACGAAGACGGCCACCGCCTTGAGCGCGGAGATCACGGCGGGCGCCCGCAGCCCGTGCCGGTAGGTGGCCACCGCGAGCCCCGCGAACAGCGCCACCATCACCAGGTCACCGGCCGCGCCCCGCGGATACACGCCCCCGGCGGTCAGTACCGCCCGGATCCCGAGCAGTTGGAGCGCGAGATACGGCATCGTCGCGAGGATCCCGGTGAGCGCGACCACCAGGGCCAGCGGCGGGGAGCCGTAGCGCCCGCGCACGAAGTCGGCGGCGGTCACGTAGCCGTGCCGGCGGGCCACCTCCCACAGGCGGCTGAGCAGCACGAACGCCAGCGGGGCGACGACCACCGTGTACGGCACCGCGAAGAAGGCGGCCGCGCCGTTGCCGTACGCGAGTCCCGGTACGGCGGTGAAGGTGTACGCGGTGAAGATCGTGCCGCCGAGCAGCAGCCAGGTCCACACCGGGCCGAGGCTGCGGTCGGCCAGTGCCCAGCCCTCCAGGGACGGCAGCCGGTCGCTCGGACGCAGGCGACGCGCGGTCACGGCGAGCAGCGACGCTCCGCCGATCACGGCGAGAAACGTCGCGGTCATGGCTGTGCCGGCCATGGATCACCGTCCTTGGTGTGCCTGTTCCCTCACGCGTCAGTTGCGCGGGCGGCCGGTTCGGATGACAGGAACCGACGGGAAATCTCCCTTGATTTCGGCTGTCAACCGTCTGCCGGGGGCGGGCAACTCTTGCACGGATCGACGGCGACCGGGAGAGGCGGTCGCCGGGAGATTCCCCTGTCACACCCCTTCCGAGGAGCCGCCATGCCTGCCACGACCCTGCCCGAAGCCGACCGTTCGACGCCCGAAACATCACGAATGTCACCACGGTCCATCCTGCTGTGGGCCGTCGTCTCGCTGCTCGGCGCGGTCGCCTGGGGCGTCCTCGCGCTGGCCCGCGGGGAGAAGATCTCCGCGGTCTGGCTGATCGTCGCCGCGCTCGGCTCGTACGCCATCGCCTACCGCTTCTACTCCCGCTTCCTCGTCCGCCGCGTCCTGAAGCCGGACGACCGGCGGGCCACTCCGGCGGAGCGCCTGGAGGACGGCGTCGACTTCCATCCCACCGACCGTCGCGTGCTGCTCGGCCACCACTTCGCGGCGATCGCGGGCGCGGGACCGCTCGTGGGGCCGGTGCTGGCGGCGCAGATGGGCTATCTGCCGGGCACGCTGTGGATCGTCGCGGGCGTGATCTTCGCGGGTGCGGTGCAGGACCTGGTCGTGCTGTTCCTCTCCATGCGGCGGGACGGCAAGTCGCTCGGGCAGATGGCCCGGGACGAGATCGGCCGTGCGGGCGGGGTGGCCGCTTTGGTCGCCGTCCTTGCCATCATGATCATCCTGCTGGGCGTGCTGGCGCTGGTCGTGGTGAACGCGCTGGCCCACTCCCCGTGGGGCACCTTCTCCGTCGCGATGACCGTCCCGATCGCCCTGTTCATGGGCTTCTGGCTGCACCGCATCCGCCCGGGCCGGGTCGTCGAGACCAGCCTCATCGGGGTCGCGCTGCTGCTGCTCGCGATCGTCGGCGGCAGCTGGGTCCAGAACTCCTCGCTGGCCCCGGCCTTCACCCTCAGCCCCACCACCCTGGTCTTCTGCCTCGTCGGCTACGGCTTCGTCGCCTCCGTCCTGCCGGTCTGGATGCTGCTGGCCCCGCGCGACTACCTCTCCACCTTCATGAAGATCGGCACCATCGCGCTGCTCGCGGTGGGCGTGGTGGTCGCCGCGCCGGTGCTGCGCGCGGACGCGGTGAGCGGCTTCGCCTCGTCGGGTGCGGGACCCGTGTTCGCCGGGTCCCTGTTCCCCTTCCTCTTCATCACCATCGCCTGTGGCGCGCTGTCCGGTTTCCACGCGCTGGTCGCCTCCGGTACGACGCCCAAACTCATCCAGAAGGAGTCGCAGGTCCGTCTCATCGGCTACGGCGCGATGCTGATGGAGTCGTTCGTCGCGATCATGGCGCTGATCGCGGCCGCGACCCTGGAGCCGGGCCTCTACTACGCGATGAACGCACCGGCCGGACTGCTCGGCACCACGGCTGAGTCGGCGTCCCACGCGGTCGCGGGCCTGGGCTTCACCATCACGCCCGACCAGCTCACCCAGGCCGCGAAGGCGGTCGAGGAACAGACGCTCATCGCCCGCTCCGGCGGCGCGCCGACCCTCGCGGTCGGCATGTCGGAGATCTTCTCCGGGGTCTTCGGCGGTACGGCCATGAAGGCGTTCTGGTACCACTTCGCGATCATGTTCGAGGCGCTGTTCATCCTGACCACCGTGGACGCGGGCACGCGCGTGGGCCGCTTCATGCTCCAGGACATGCTCGGCAACGTCTGGAAGCCGATGGGCCGGGTCAACTGGAAGCCGGGCATCTGGCTGTGCAGCGGGCTCGTCGTGGCCGCGTGGGGCTACTTCCTCTACACCGGCGCGACCGACCCGCTCGGCGGGATCAACCAGCTCTTCCCACTGTTCGGCATCGCGAACCAGCTCCTGGCCGCGATCGCGCTGACCGTCTGCACGACGGTGCTGGTGAAGTCCGGGCGGCTGCGCTGGGCCTGGGTCACCGGGGTCCCGCTGGCCTGGGTGGTCGCCGTCACCTTCACCGCGGGCTGGCAGAAGATCTTCTCCGACGACCCGCGCGTCGGCTTCTTCGCCCAGCGCGCGAAGTACGCCGACGGCATCGACGCCGGGCAGGTCGTCGCGCCCGCCAAGACGCTCGACGACATGCACACGGTGGTGACGAACTCGACGGTGGACGGGGTGCTGATCGCCGTCTTCCTGCTGCTCGTCGCGGTCGTGATCGGGAACGCGGTGGTGGTGTGCGTACGGGCGGTTCGGGCGCCGGGGGGTTTGCCGACGACGGAGGCGCCGTACGTGGAGTCGCGGATCGAGGTGCGCGCGTGAGTGTCCTCGCGCGATGGGGCCGGGCCGTTCGGTGGTATCTGCGGGAGCTGACAGGGGAGACGGAGTACGACCGGTACTGCGAGCGGCACCATCCGCTGGGGCCGGTACCGAGCCAGCGCGATTACGAGGTGATACGGGCCCGGCACCGGGAGGAGCGTCCGCAGGGGCGGTGCTGCTGACCGTAGGGTGAGCGGGGTCCTGATGGCCGGGCGGGCGTCGGCCGTGGTGTCAGACCGCCGCCGGTTCCGCCTCCGTGGCCGTCTCCTCGGCCGCCTTCTCCCGGCGGTCGCGGAGTTCGCGGCGGACCAGGATCACCCAGCCGACCGGGACGCCGATGGCGAAGAGCCACCACTGGTAGGCGTAGGCGTAGTTCAGGGCGGCGTCCTCCTTGCCGGGGTTGCCGCCGATCAGCTCGGGGGAGTCGCCCTTGGGGTCGGGGGCGGTCTGCGCGATGTAGCCGCCCAGCACGGTCTTGCCGAGCCGCGCGGCCTCCTGCTCGCTGTTGATCAGCATGACCTGCCGGTCAGGCAGCCCCTTGAGGTTCTTGATGCCGCTCGCCGCGGTCGTCTCGTCGGGCATGAGCCGCCCGGTGACGGTGATCTCGCCGCCCGGCGGCGCGGGGATCTTCGGGAACGCGGTCTGGCTGGGCCCGTCCGCCGGGATCCAGCCCCGGTTGACCAGCAGGACCTTGCCGTCGTCGAGGACGAAGGGGGTCAGGACGTGGTAGCCGACCTCGTCGTCGGAGTTGGTGCGGCGCCGGACGACGACCTCGTCGTCGGTGTCGAAGTGCCCCTTCGCGGTCACCTTGCGGTACCGGTCGTGCGTGGTGACCGTGTGCCCCGGCGAGGTCATCTCCTCGACCGGCACCGGCTTGGCGGACAGCGCGTCGCTCACCAGCTGGTTGCGCGCGCTGCGCTCCTCGTAGCGGTGCATCTGCCAGATACCCAGCCTGATCATCGTGGGGATGAGAAGGAGGGCGACCAGCGTGAGGATCACCCACTGCCGGGACAACAGGAAGCGGTACACCCCACGACCGTACCTCTCGGGTCGTGGGGTGCCTTGGGCAGGGGTCGGTCAGACGCGGTCCACGATGCCGACCTTCCCCTCCGCGCGGGCGCAGTGCGCACCGCAGAACCAGTGGCCCTCGACCTCCACGCCCTGCCCGATGATCTGCACCCGGCAGTGCTCGCAGATCGGGGCCATCCGGTGGATCGCGCAGGAGAAGCAGTCGAAGACGTGCACCGCGCCCTGGGCGTGGACCTCGAAGGTCATCCCGTAATTATTTCCGCAAACTTCGCAAGTCGCCATGCGCCACAGGGTGAGCCGTCGGCGCCGTCCGGGCGAGCGGGCGCGGGGCGAGTCGTACGGCAATCACCCGTCCGTACGGTCACGGGGACGCGGCGGTCCGACGCCCGCGAAGGTCACTGGGGCGAGGCCGGCTCGACATCCCCGAGCAGCTGCCCGAACGCCGCCTCGTCGACGACCGGCGTGCCGAACTGCCGGGCCTTGACCACCTTGGACGTGCCCGAGTCCGGGTCGTTGGTGACGAGCAGGCTGGTCAGCCGGGAGATGCTGGTGGCGACATGCAGCCCGGCCTCGACCGCCCGGTCCTCCAGGAGGTCCCGCTCGATCGAGGTGTCCCCGGAGAACGCGATCCGCATGCCCTGCTTGAGCCGCCCACCCTCTTCGTACCGCCCCGGGTTGGGGTAGGGGCAGGCGGGCCGCTTGCGTGCGGGCCGCCAACTGGTCGGCCGATAACTGCCGTAGCCACCGCCGTACGACGGCTGCTGCCGGGGCACGGCGGCCCGGTCCGTCCACTCGGTCAGCGGCCGGCACTCGTGCAGGGGCAGCCGTACGCCCCGTGCCGCCGCCGTGCGCAGGCTCGGCCGGAACGCCTCGGCGAGCACGCGTGCGTCGTCGAGCGCGTGGTGCGCCCGCTGCTGCACGACGCCGAAGTGGGCCGCCAGCGACTCCAGTTTGTGGTTGGGCAGCGGCAGCCCCAGCTCCTTGGAGAGCACGATGGTGCACAGCCGCTGCCGCACCGGCGCCTCGCGCCCCGCGCGCGCGTACTCCCGGGCGATCATCTGCCAGTCGAAGACCGCGTTGTGCGCGACGAGCACACGGTCCGCGAGCCGGGCCGAGAACTCCTCGGCGATGTCCTGGAAGAGGGGGGCGCCCTCCAGTACGTCGCTCGTCAGACCGTGGATCCACACCGGGCCCGGATCACGCTCCGGGTTGACCAGCGTGTACCAGTGGTCCTCGACCTCGCCGCGGGCGTCCAGGCGGTAGACGGCCGCGGAGATTATCCGGTCGTCGCGGGCCAGGCCGGTGGTCTCCACGTCGACGACCGCGTACCCCTGGGGGTACGCGGTCGGCCACTCGGTGGCGGGGGACGCTGCGGTCGTGTGGTCTTCGAGCATGGTCCCTGAGGATACGGGCCACGACTGACAGTCCCTCACGGGGAGCGTCGGTAGGGGGCGTCGGTGCCGGGCGTGGGTACCGGACCGAGGGCGCCCCCGGTGCGATCCTCCCGGTGTGAGCGAAGAGGGCACGAGCGGACCGGCGCACCACGAGGCGCACGCGGGCGGGTTGAGCACCCGCCTCAACTGGCTGCGGGCGGCGGTCCTGGGCGCGAACGACGGCATCGTCTCCACGGCGGGACTGGTGGTGGGCGTGGCAGGAGCGACAAGCGACCGCTCGACACTTCTGACGGCGGGTCTGGCGGGCCTCCTGGCGGGTTCGATGTCGATGGCGGCCGGCGAGTACGTCTCCGTCTCGACCCAACGGGACTCCGAGAAGGCCGCGCTGGCGGTGGAGAAACGGGAGCTGCGCGAACAGCCGGAGGCGGAACTGGAGGAACTGACGGAACTGCTGGAGGACCGCGGCCTGTCCCGCGAGGTCGCCCGCGAGGCGGCCGAGCAACTGACGGCCCGCGACGCCCTCCGCGCCCACGCGCGCGTGGAACTCGGCATCGACCCCGACGCCCTCACCAACCCCTGGCACGCGGCTTGGGCAAGCTTCTTCGCGTTCACCGCGGGCGCACTCCTCCCCCTCCTGGCCATCGTCCTGCCTCCGACGGGGTGGCGGGTACCGGTGACGGTGGTGTCGGTACTGGCCGCCCTGGTCCTGACGGGTTGGACCAGCGCGCGGCTGGGCGCGGCGGCTGCGGGGAGGGCGGTCCTGCGGAACGTGGTCGGTGGGGCGTTGGCGATGGGGGTCACGTACGTGGTGGGGGCGTTGTTGGGGGCGGCGGGGGTCAGTTGACGATGAGGCGGTCCTCGGGGAAGAGGCCGGCGCCGGTGACCTGGTCGCAGTCGTAGAGGCGTATGCAGAGGTGGGTCAGCGGGGCGAGGGGCGTCAGGTCGAGCGGGCCGCAGCGGGAGAACTCGACCAGTGTCAGGCCGGGCAGTTCGGTGAGAGCGCCAAGGTTGTCCAGCCGCTGCGCGTTGGCGAGGTAGAGGGTGTTCAGGCCCTGGTGGGACAGCAGATCGCCCAGGTCGAGGTGGGGTACGTCCAGGACCTGGAGTGACTTCAGAGGGGAGAACGTCCCGGCCCTCAGGAGGGCGCGCCATTGCCGCTGTTGTTTGACGGTGAGCCATTCGAGAGAGGTCAGGGCCTCGAGCCCGGTCAGTTCGGTGACGTACGCCTCCTGGAAGAAACCGAGCCCGGTGAGCCGAGGGGCGAAGGGCAGTTCCTCCAGGCTCCTCTCCTTCGCCACATGGCCGAAGACCAGATGCCGGAGGTCCGGCAGATCGGCCAGCGGTGCCAGTGAGAGGCCGGGGGCGAGCTCGTACAGATACAAGTGGGTCAGCGGGAGCCCGGAGAGCGTGCCGAGGTCGGAGACGGCGGGACACCGGTTCAGGGACAGTTCGCGCAGTTTCGGCAGACCTCGCAGACCGGAGAGGTCGCTGACCGTGTCGTTGTCGAACAGTCCCAGAAACTCCAGGGACGCGTGTGCGAGGACACGCGCGGGAAGCCCGTGGTCGCCCTGCACACTGAGTCGGGTGAGGCCGGGGAGACGGGGCAGAAGCGCCAGTTTCTCGGGGCTGTCCATGGTGAGAATCTGCTCGGTCATGAATGAGCCTTCGAGGACCGACTCGAAGTACTCCATGGCGTCGAAGGACGGCCAGGCGAAGTTGAGTTCCGCGTGCACGGACATCCGCTCGTCCGCGCGGAACCGTTTGATGTACTCCAGCGCCGAGTCACCCCCGATCACCCGAGCCGTCCGCACGGCCACCGGCGCCTCCCGGTCCGTCAGCCCCGCCGGGCCGGGCAGCAGCTCCAGCACCAACTCCCCTGCCCTGGCCAGGGGTTCGATCTCCTTGAAGGACCGCGGTGGCAGCAACTCCGCCGTCCGCTCCTCCACCTCCCTGCGCACCCCCGGATCCAACTCCGGCGCATGCTCCAGACTCGCCGCCGCCAGCAGCACCAACCGCTCCCGATACCGCCGCACCTTGTCCGCCCGCCGCAGCAACTGCCGTAGCACCCGCGTACGTTCCGCCACGCGCGCGTGCCCCACGGCCATCCGCACCACGTCGTCCCACTGGTCGTCGTGGGCGTTGCGCACCAGCACCCCGAAGTCCCGCGCCTCGACGGCGGCCTTCGCTCCCAGGTAGTCCTGGAAGGTGCGGTGCACGAAGTCCACGTAACCCGGCACAGGCTCCCTGAGCAGCCCGCTTCGGATCAGCAGATGCTCGAAGACCTGCTCGACGTCTCCCTGTTCCCGCACCTGCGGCATCGCGGCCAGCCACTCGTCCAGCATGGCGACGACCTCGTCCCGGGCCGCCTCCACCTGCCCGTTGCGGATCATCCAGTAGGCCAGCCGCTGCAACAACGCCGTCTGCTCGTCCCGCGAGAGGACGACCCCCTCGACCGAGGTGATCTCCCGCTCCGTGTCCCGCCGCACGAGCAGCATGTCGAGCGCCGCGTCGTACAACTCTTTGCGCGCACGCGGCAGTTGCATGCGCCGGTCCCGGTTCAACGCACACAGCAGCGCGCACATCAGTGGGTTCGTGGCCAGCCGCCCCAGATCGCGACGCGTGGTCAGCGCCTCGCTCAGACCGGCCTCGTAGCGGTCCAGCACCGCCCGTTCGGCCTCCGGGAGACACTCCTGGCGGGCGGCGTCGTGCCAGTGCCGGACGAACGCCCTGATGTCGTCGCGTTCCATCGGCTGCAGTGTGTGCGCCGTGAACCCCTGCGTGGACAGCCAGTCCTCCGGGACGGCGGAGGGGCGGGTCGTGACCACGTACCGCGCCTGCGGGAACGCCGTGAGCAGCGATCTCAGCCATTTCTCGGTCCGCTCGCGCAGCCGTACCGGCACCTCGTCGACACCGTCCACCAGGACCAACGCCCGCCCGCTCGCGAGGAGTTCCTCCGCCCAGCCGTCCGGTCCGCGCAGTGGTACCCCCGAGGCCGACAGGAAGTCCTCGGGCATCGGCAGCTGATCCGGTGTCCGGAAGGACCGCAGACGCAGCACGAACGGCACGCAGCGGTTCCAGTCCGCCAACTGCGCACCGAAGCTGCGCCGGGCCGCGTTGAGCGCCAGCCATTGGAGGAGTGTCGACTTGCCCGACCCGGCCGGGCCGCGCAGCAACAGCCGGTGCCCGGCCGTCGCGAGCGCCTGCTCGACCTTCACCGGCGACGGCGCCTCGTGGGGCATGCCCTCCAACTGTGGTTCGTGGCGCCGCTCCCCGCTCACCGCGAGACTCAGATAGGCGGTGTCCAGCGACCACTCGGCACGGCGCCGCCCGCCCAGGGTCACCCCGAACAGCTCCAGCCGGGAGTGGGTCTCCGCGACGAACTCGGCGTACCGCCCCTCGAAGACCGGCACGACCGGATCCTCGGCGGTCGCCCGGCTCCGGAGCAACTCGCCCGTCCGCCGCGTGTGTTCCACCGCCGCCCGGGCGGGGAACGACGGAAGCGCGGTGAGCTGCTCGACGAGGTGTCCGCAGCACAGCCCAAGCAGTTCCTCGTACAGTCCCTGGGCGTGCTCGGCCAAGTCGCCCGTCGGCCTTCGAAGTTCGCCCGCCAGTCGCACCGGATCCAGGTCCGCCGCGAACAGCCGGTCGGCGTCGAGCGGACCCGCCGCCGCGAACGTGTCCCGCACCGCCGCCACCGCGGCGAGCCGTTCGTGCTCCGCGAGCGATGCGTACGCCTCCGCGATCCGATCGCCCAGCACCCGCGCCAGCCGCTCGGGCCCCGCCGGCTTCGGCAGCGGCCGTACCGGGTCCCGCACCAACCCCGCGCCCGGCCGCGGCGCCAGCGCCGACTTGGCGACCGTCTGGACCACCGTCGACGCCAGCCGCATCAATACGACTTCGAGCCCCTGCATCCCCCGACCTCCCCTGTACCCCCCTCGCATCGTAGAACCGCCCACTGACATCTCTTGGCGGAGATCGCCAAGAAGCAAGCGCGTACCCCCGGCAATACTTGTGGGTAACAACGACTAGCCCCGGTCGACCTGCGGTTCTACGGTGCCTCCATGCCGAACCTGCCCGATGTCGTGCTGTGGTCGATACCCGCCTTCCTGCTGCTCACCCTGGTCGAGGTGATCAGCGTCCGGATCCATCCCGACGATGCCGCGGCCGGATACGAGACGAAGGACGCCGTGACGAGCGTCGGCATGGGGCTCGGGAGCCTCGTCTTCGACTTCCTCTGGAAGATCCCGATCGTCGTGATCTACACGGCGGTCTACGAACTCACCCCGCTGCGCGTGCCCGTCCTGTGGTGGACCGTCCCGCTGATGCTGCTCGCGCAGGACTTCTTCTACTACTGGTCCCACCGCGGCCACCACGTCGTCCGCATCCTGTGGGCCTGTCACGTCGTCCACCACTCCAGCCGGAAGTTCAACCTCACGACCGCGCTGCGCCAGCCCTGGACGACGCTGACCGTCTGGCCGTTCTACGTCCCTCTCGTCGCCGTGGGTGTGCACCCGGCCGCGCTCGCCTTCTGCTCCTCCGTGAACCTCGTCTACCAGTTCTGGATCCACACGGAGCGCATCGACCGGATGCCCCGCTGGTTCGAGTTCACCTTCAACACCCCGTCCCACCACCGCGTCCACCACGCCTCCCAGGGCGGCTACCTGGACCGCAACTTCGGCGGGATCCTCATTGTCTGGGACCGTCTCTTCGGCTCGTTCGTGCCGGAGACCGAACGGCCGGTCTATGGGTTGACGAAGAACATCAACACGTTCAACCCGATCAAGGTGGCCACCCATGAGTACGTGGCGATCGTCAAGGACATCAAGACGGCCCGGAGCTGGCGCGAGCGGGCGGGCCGGGTGTTCGGAGGGCCGGGATGGCAGCCGGCGCCTTCGGCAGAGCCGACGCCGACGAAGGGACCCGCCTCGGCGGAAGAATCGGCAGCCGCGTGAGAGCCCATCCCGAGCGACGCCCCGGAAAACGCGCCGACTCCGCGAGCCCTGGCCCCGCATGCACCCGCCCGACCCCGTCAGCCACAGGCCCCGCGCATCCCCATCCCGACTCCGCCGAGCCGGGCCCCGTACAGCTCCCTCCCGACCCCGCCGACCCGGGCCCCGTACAGCTCCATCCCGACTCCGCCGACCCGGGCCCGGCACAGCCCCATTCCGACCCCGCCGACCCGGATCCTGCACTCCCTGGTCCGGAACTCGCGGGCCAGAGTCCCGAGCGCATCCCTCCCGACCCCGCGGGCCCGCGCCCCGCTCCCGACCGCCGAACCCCCACACGTGCCCGCCCCGAAGCGGAGGAGCCGTTGGAGCCGCGAGCGACTCGGTCTGCCCGCCCGGCCCCGAGCGCCCGCCCGGCCCCGCCTGCCCGCCCGGCCCCGAGCGCCCGCCCGGCCTCGTCTGCCCGCCCCGCCCCGAGCGCCCGCCCGGATCCGTCCGCCCACCCGGCCCCGAGCGCCCGCCCCGCCCCGAGCCCCCGGCCCCGCGCCCTC
>NZ_JBEYVC010000099.1:0-39313 GCF_040643855.1 Streptomyces sp. NPDC047072
GGCAAGTCCACGACATTGACGCTGGTCAGCGGGTTGGAGGAGCCGTCCGAGGGCGAGGTCCTGGTCGTCGGCGAGCCGGTGCGCGGGGTGGAACCGGCGTCGGTTCCGAGCCACTTTGGTTTTCACAGCTGATTCCGATGTTCCTGCCAGGGTTCTCACCTTTACGTTCCCTGTTCATGACGGACACTCAACAAACCGACAGCACAGGGAAGTTGACGCGCCGCAAGGCCGTCGCGGTGGGTGCGGGAGCGGTCGCCGCAATGGGGCTGGGGACCGGGGCCGCGGGGGCGCTGACCACGGACAGAACACCCGAGGGAAGTACGGAACCCGGGGGCGAGGCCTGCTACAAGCTCACCTCGGAGACCGTCGAGGGCCCCTACTACATCGACGCGGACAAGATCCGCCGGGATGTCACCGAGGACCGGGAGGGTATCCCGCTCGCTCTCGACCTCAAGGTGATCGACGCCGAGACCTGCCGGCCGATCAGGAACGCGGCCGTCGACATCTGGCACTGCGACGCGGTGGGCGTCTACTCCGGTTACGAGGACATGGGCAACGGCGGGGGCGGCGGACCGGCCCCCACGGAACCGCCGCCGACGGACGCCCCGACCGGCACCCCGACCGACGCCCCCACCGGCCCTCCCCCGGGCGGCGGCCACCAGGAACCCACCGACGACACCCGCTATCTGCGCGGCACCTGGAAGACCGACAAGCACGGCCGGGTCGGCTTCAGGACGGTCTTCCCGGGCTGGTACCGCGGCCGCTGCGTGCACATCCATGTCAAGGTGCATGTGGACGGCACCTGGACGGACGCCGGTTACGAGGGCGGACACGCCTGCCACACCGGCCAGTTCTTCTTCGACGAGGAGTCCGTGCTGGCCTCGGCGGAGCTGGAGCCGTACGCCTCGAACGCCGCCGAGCGCACCACGCTCGACGAGGACACGATCTATGACGGCAGCGGTACCGCGGGCGGTCTGCTGAAGTTGACGTACCGCAAGACGAACATCGGCAAGGGGGTCCGCGGCTCGATCACGGTCGGCGTGGATCCGGAGGCGACGAACGACGGCTCGTAGCGCTCCCCTTCACTGATAGTTCACATATATGGCCATGCGTCAGCCCATTGACCCGGACGGTCGCCGTCCGTAGCGTTCTCCGGGCTCAAGTACGTGACGTGTGGTCATGTATGTGAACGTCAGGGAGACAACGATGTCAGATCCCCTCGTCCCCGAGGCCGAGAGTCGCGCCGTCGGCAAGTTCCTGCGCCGCATGATGCCCCTGCTGGTCCTGATGCTCCTGGTCAACAACCTGGACCGCACCAACATCGGCTTCATCCAGGAGGACCTCCAGGCCGACGTCGGCGTCAGCGCGACCGCGTACGGGCTGGGCGCGGGGCTGTTCTTCATCGGGTACGCCCTCTTCGAGGTCCCCAGCAACATGCTCCTGGAGCGCTTCGGTGCCCGGGTCTGGCTGACCCGCATCATGATCACCTGGGGTCTGGTGATCGTGGCGATGTGCTTCATCCACAACGTGACGATGTTCTACGCGCTGCGCTTCCTGCTCGGTGTCGCGGAGGCCGGCTTCTTCCCCGGCGCGATGCTCTACATCACCCAGTGGCTTCCCGACGCGAGCCGCGGCCGGGCCACCGCGATCTTCCTGGGCGGCTCCGCGGCCGCCGGCATCGTGACCGGCCCGATCACGGGCGCCCTGCTCGAACTGCACGGGGCGGGCGGGATCGCCGGCTGGCGCTGGATGTTCGGCCTGGAGGGCACCTTCTCGGTGCTGGTCGGCATCGTCGCGGGCTTCTTCCTGGTCTCCCGGATCGAGGACGCGCGCTGGCTCGACGCCGACGAGAAGGCGGCCCTGCGCGCGGCCGTCTCGAAGGACGAGGAGGTCCGCAGCCGGGCGCCGCGGGTCTCCCGGCTCAGGCTGCTGGTGCACCCGCAGGTCCTGCTGCTGACCGGCGCGTTCTTCTCGATGACCCTCACCGGCTACGCGATCACCTTCTGGCTGCCCAGTCTGATCGAGGAGATCGGCGGGCTGTCCTCCTTCGAGGTCGGTGTCCTGTCGGCGATCCCCGCGGTCTGCTCGATGATCGCCATGTACTCGATGAGCCACTTCACCGACCGCGCCCCGGACCGCCGCCCTTACCTCGCTCTCACCCTCGTCCTGTCCGCCGTCGGCACCTACCTCGCCACCCTCGGCAACCCCTGGTTCGGCCTCGCGGCGATCACGCTGGCCGGTGTCGGCTCGAAGTGCGCGGCCACCCTGTTCTGGCCGATGGCCCAGGCCGGGCTCGACCTGAGGATCGCGGCGCCCGGCCTCGCCCTGGTCAACTCCATCGGCAACCTGGGCGGTTTCGTCTCGCCGTTCCTCTTCGGCTATCTCAAGGACACCACCGGCAGCACCAACGGCGGCCTCTACACCCTGACGGCGGCCTCGCTGCTCGCGGTGGTCGCGGCGAAGTACCTGCGGGGCGCGCGGGCGACGGCGGACCTGAAGCAGGACACAGGAAGCCACAGTCCCCTCCCACGTTGAGGACAGTCTTCTTACCTACCTTCGCTGTCCATGACGGGAAACCAGCAGGGCAACCAGCACACGGCCCACGAGCCGAAACACAAGAAGGACCTGACGCGGCGCAAGGTCGTCGTGGCGGGAGCGGGCGCGGCCGTCGCGGTGGGCGGGGGCGCGGCTCTCGCCACGGGCGCGTTCGCGGGCGAGAAGACGGGCACGGCGGCCTCCGCGAGCGGCACCTCCACCGCCGCCGAGGTCTGCTACAAGCTGACCTCGGAGACGACGGAGGGTCCCTACTACATCGACGCGGACAAGATCCGCCGGGACATCACCGAGGACAAGGAGGGCATCCCGCTGACCCTCACCCTCAAGGTGATCGACTCCGAGACCTGCAAGCCGGTGCGTAACGCGGCCGTCGACATCTGGCACTGCGACGCGCTCGGTCTCTACTCGGGCTACGAGAGCTTCTCCCAGGGCGGCGGCACCGCCCCCACCGACGCGCCCACGGACGCCCCCTCCGGCACCCCCACCGGCGAGCCGCCGTCCGGGGCGCCCTCCGGCGGCACCGGCGGTGGCGGCGGGCACGAGGAGCCGACGAGCGACACCCGCTATCTGCGCGGCACCTGGAAGACGGACAAGCACGGGCTCGTCACCTTCAAGACGATCTTCCCGGGCTGGTACCAGGGCCGTTGCGTGCACATCCACACCAAGGTGCATGTCAACGGCGAGTGGACGGACGCCGGTTACGAGGGCGGCACCACCTGCCACACCGGCCAGCTGTTCTTCGCCGAGGAGGCCGTGCTCGCCTCCGCCGAGGTCGAGCCGTACTCCACCAGCACCACCACGCGGACCACGCTCACCGAGGACACGATCTACGACCAGAGCGGCACCACGGGCGGCCTGCTGAAGCTGAAGTACAACAAGAAGAACATCGCGAAGGGCGTCCTCGGCTCCCTCACGCTGGGCGTCGACCCGGACGCGACGAACGAGGGTACGTCGTAGTCGCGTCCGGACGGACGTGAGGCGGGCTCCTCAGATCACCCAGAGGAGCCCGTTGCCGCCCAGCAGCGTGCCGTTCTGCTGGGTGAGGCCGACGGCCGCGGCCGTGAACATCTTGCTGCCGGTGGCGGTCGGCCGGGTCGAGCCGCCGGGGAGGACCCAGACCGCGCCGGCGAAGTTGTTCTCGCCGGACGCGCCGACGAACAGATCCGGCTTGCCGTCCTTGTTCACGTCGCCCACCGAGACCGTCGTACCGAAGAAGTCGTCGATCTCGGAGGCGCCCGGGACGCCCGGGGTGTCCTGGGAGAAGGTGTACGCGCCGGTTCCGAGAGCGCCCGAGGCGCGGCCCGGGATCACGGTGACATGGCCAGCGCGGTTCTTCGCGAGGTTCTCGTACGGCGATCCGACGACGATGTCCGCGAGGCCGTCCCGGTTGAGGTCGGCCACGGCCAGCGCGCCGCCGAAGGCGTCGTGCTTCTCGCTCGCGCCGGGTACGCCCGCGGTGTTCTGCGTGATCTCCACAGGCTCGGCGTCGGTCGCGATGCCGCTCGCCGAGCCGTACCAGACGAGGACACGGCCGCCCGGCTCGCCGTCGACACCGGCCTGTCGGGGCTCGTCGGGGTCGCCCACCGCGAGGTCGGCGAAGCCGTCGCCGTTGATGTCGCCCGCGGCGGTGATGAGCCCGTTCCCGCGGAGTTCCTGTACGAGGGGCAGACCGGTGTGGATCCGGCCCCCGGTCAGGTCACCGTCGCGGACGGTGGCGACGGCCGGATCGGGTTGGCCGTCCTGGTCGAAGTCACCGAGCGTAACGGACAGCACGGAGCCGGTGTTCGTGTCCAGGTAGCCGCCGCCGACCTCGCCGGCGCGGGTGAAGGGTCCCTGGAAGTGCACGGCTGCGAAACGACTGGCGATCGACAGCCGGGTCCTGGAGTCCCTTCCGGTGCTGACCGCGGCGATGTCCTGCCCGTAGCGGGGACCGGAACCCAGTGAAGGCAGGTTCGTCCCGCCCGTCAGTCCGTTCGCGCTGCCCCAGAGGACCGTCACCAGGCCGACGTCGGCGCCCTGCGGGGTGTCCTCGTCCGGTGTCCCCACCACGAGGTCGGCGTACCCGTCGCGGTTGAGGTCGGCCGTCGCCGTGGCGGCACCGAAGGCATCCCACTTCTCCGCCGCCCCCGGCACCCCCGCCGTGTTCTGCGTGATCGTCTTACGACGGCTCGCGGACAGGCCGGACGACGAGCCGTACAGCACGACCACCGCCCCCGCCGCCTCCTTGCCGGAGACGTTCGCCCCCGGCGCGGGCAGGACGGCGTCCCTGTACCCGTCGCCGTTGAAGTCCCCCGGCACACCGCCGTGGACGGCCGACGCGGGCGTGATGCCCGCCACGGTCAGGCCGGCCACCACGAGGGCGGCCAGCCCCCATCTTCGTCTCGCCATGTGAACCCCCTGTCTAGGAAACGGACTTGTAGCCCTGGAAGCCCGTCGCGATCTTCGCGCGGCCGCCGAACGACCCCTTGCCGTCACCGCTGTTGCGCCAGAGAACACCCGAGCTGTCCCGCGAGACGAGGTCCGCCCGGCCGTCGTCGGTGATGTCGCCGACGCCGACGATGACGTTGTAGGAGCCGCCCCAGGCGGAGAAGAGCTTCGTCCGCGCCCCGAACGTGCCGTTGCCCTTGCCGTAGTACCGGTAGAGGTCGTTCGCCTTGTCCTGGGCGAGGAGATCGCCGATGCCGTCGCCGTTGAGGTCGCCGACGCCCACGATCTTCTTGTACGTCTTCCAGTTGTCGTAGAGCTTCACGCGCGCGGAGAGCTTGCCCGCCGAAGTCCCCTTGTAGAGGTAGACCGTTCCGGTGGACGAGTTCCGCGCGACCAGGTCCGGGCGGCCGTCGCCGGTCACATCGCCGGGGGAGGTCAGTACGTCGTACTGGTTCCAACCGCCGGTGGAGAGCGTCGTGTACGACGTCGACGGCTTGACGACCGCCCCGCAGCCCGGCTTGTACAGGCGCAGGGCGCCACTGGCGAGGCGGACCAGGACGTCGTTGCAGCGGTCGCCGTTCAGGTCGCCGAAGGGGATCGCCCGGATCGTCGTAGGCCATCCCGAGCCGGTGGTCTTGTCGCCGAACCTGCCGGTGCCGGTGCCGGCGTGGAAGGTCAGGCCGCCCGAGCCGTTGAGGGTGAGCAGGTCGCCGCGGCCGTCCGGGCCGTCGGGGCTGTCGAAGTCGCGGTGGACCGCGGAGCCCCGCAGCAGGTAGCCGGTGCCGGAGGTGACCGTGACCGGGGCCGTGGTGCCGAGGCCGGTCGCCTTCAGGGTCCAGGTGAACTCCCCGTTGGGGAAGGGGACTCCGGCCGCGGTCTTGCCGTTCCAGTTCGTCTGCACCTGCGCCGGTGTCGCGCCGCCGGTGACCGTGCGGGTCGCCCGGCCGGTCGCGCCGCTCTGCTCCGAGGTGAAGGTCAGCGACCAGGAGGTGACCGGGCGGGAGAGCCGCCACGCGCCGGTCCAGGCCGTCGAGGAGCCGGGCTCGACGAGACTCGCGGCCTCCGCGCGGAACGCCGTCACCGCGGACGGCGTGATGCCGGTCGTGGCGACGTGCGTCTGCTCGGACGTGTCGAACCACCCGACCAGGCCCGTGTACTCGTCGACGGTCCACCGGTAGCGGCGGTCCACGGTGAGCCCGGAGTCGGGCAGGCCGGAGGCGACCACGCGCGTGGCGCCGGTCGTCGCGTCCGTCAGGACCAGCCGGTCGGCCTCGTGGTCGTGGCGGACGGTGAAGCCGTCGCCGAGCAGCACGTCACCGGGCTGGACGGCACGGGAGACGGCGGCCTTCGTGTCGTAGACGCCCGCCGAGGCGCCGTCGCACGACCAGTACACCCAGCGGCCCGCCGCCTGGAGTTCGCTCGGCACACAGCCGAGGTCCGGGACGTCGACCGTGCTGAGCGTCTTCCGCTCGGCCAGGCTGTACGAGGTCAGCCGGCCCGGGGTGGTGGTCGCGCTCCAGAGCGTCGAGCCGCTCAGGGCGGCCGCGCGCACCGAGCGCTTGAGGATCTGGCTGTAGCCGAACTCGCCGACGTACTGCGCGGGCGAGGTGCCGCCCGAGTTGTAGACCGCGTAGTCGTCGGAGACGTCGACGATCGCGCCGCCCGTGGTGCCGTAGGACAGCGTGTAGTTGGAGGAGCCGTCGTGGATCGCGGTCAGCCGGTCGGCGTTCTCCAGACCGGTGCCGCCCTCGTCGACGTCGGCGAAGGTCTCCAGGTAGACGTCCCTGGTCCGGGTGCCGGTGTTGCCCCACAGCGCCGAGCAGCCGGCGCCCGCGTACGGGCACACCGGCAGGACCGCGTCGCCCTCGGTGGCGGCCGACGCCGTCAGTACGGCGGAGCCGTCCGTGGTGAGCGTACGGACGGACGTGGTGTCCATCGTGCTCTTCGGGTTCTCCTCGGCGACCCGCAGGCTGCCGCGGCTGAGCGCGATACCGGTCTTGGCGTTCTCGTACGGCGGGATCTTGAGCAGCTTCGTCAGCCGCGGGACCCCGTCGGAGCCGGGGCTCACCCGCTGCACCCACCAGTCGGCCGCGGTGGTGCCGCCGACGACGAGCGCGTCACCGCCGGGGGTGGCCACCGGGGTGCCGGAGGCGATGGTGAGCAGGGACTTCGTGGTGCCGTCGGTCAGCGAGACGGCCTTGACGCCGGGGCCGTTGGTGAAGACCGCCCAGTCGCCCACGAGGACGGGCACGGGATCGGGGGAGACGTTGTTCTCCGTACCCGCCACCGGGACCGTCTCCTCGGCGGCGAGGTCGGCGCGCGGCTTGAGGTGCAGCCCGGCCGCCTCGGTGTACCAGCCGACGCGGTCCGCGCCGAGCACCAGCTCCGGGACCGTGGCGTCGGACAGGCCGCTGAAGACGCGGGTGAAGCGGGCCTCGGCGAAGTCGAGATAGCCGACGGAGTACGTCGTGAACGCGCCGTTGGCGTCGCGGTCCCGGTAGGCCAGCAGGGCGCCGTCCGTGTCGCCGGTGCGGCCGGTGTGCCAGGACCAGGTGCCGTCGGCGGGGTAGCCGGTGACCACGCGGTCGCGCTGCTCGCCGTCGACGAGGTCGACGAGGTGCAGGACGTAGCCGTCCAGCGTCCGCCCGTCCACGACGCCGTCGTTCTCGATGGTCACGGTCGTCTCGCCGTATGTGCCCACGCGGTCCGCGGACTGGCTCAGGTCGACCGTGCGCAGGGCGCCGCCGCCGGGGCTCCAGAGCGTGACCGGGTCGCCGTAGGTGCGGTGGGGCAGCGCGACCGTGTCGGCGCCTGTCCGAAGACGCCCGAGGCGCAGCGCGCGGCGATGTCGTAGCAGCTGGTGGTGGTCGGTGTGTAGACGCCGGTCGGGCCCTCGACGGTGACGGTGGTGCCGTCGTCGTAGTCGGTCCAGAGCAGGCCCGCGACCCTTCCCTGCCGGTGCAGGAAGCCGGTCCCGCCCGCGGCGAGCAGCTGGTCGGTGCGCCGGGTCTCGGTGTTCGGGTCGTCCAGGAGGATCTCGGTGGTGGCGGCGGTCGTGGTGGCCGCTTGTGCGCCGGAGTTCCCGTTGCCGGAGAACAGGGTGAGGAAGCCGGCCGCCAGCGCCACGGCCAGTGCGGAGACGAGCGTGGCGCGGCCGGCCCGTCTCGGGGCGTGTCTGCCCAACTGTGGGTCCATTCGTATGCGGATGAGCCTGAGTCCTATAAGTCAGCAAACCTTATAGGCAGGTAAAGGAACGGTGATCGGCGGGCATGGGGATTCCATGGGGGCCGCACAGGTTCCCCGAGGGGCCCGCACAGCGCGAAGGCGTCTCATGGAGGTCATGAGGGTCGGTTGACCTGCTGAGACGCTGGAGGAAGCGATGGGGTTCATGGTGCTGCTGGCGGTGGTGCTGATAGTCGGAGCGGCGGCCGCGGTGGTCACGCAGCGGCGGGGGCCTTCCGGTCCCACCGACACCGACACCGACACCGGCGACTTCGACGCCCGCGCCGAGGCCGAGCGCTGGGTCGAGCGGCTGGGCGGGAGCCTGTCGACCCTGTCCGGCGCGGTCGCGGACGGCGACAAGGCCGCCGCGCAGGCGCTCGCCGACGCCGACGAGCGCTACCGCGCCGCGCAGGGCCAGCTCCTCGCCGCCCACACCCCCGCGCAGTGCGCGCTGGTCACCCAGACCGCCGTGGAGGGCCTCTACTACGTCCGCGGCGCCCGCACCGCCCTCGGTCTCGACCCCGGCCCCGCCCTGCCCGACCTCGGCACGGCGACCGTCACCGCGCGGGACGGCCGGGTCACGGTCGAGGACCGCACGTACGCCGTCTCGGACCGGCCGGGCGGGGCGACGCCGTACTACTACCCGGGCGGTGTCGTCGGCGGCCGCCGCGTGCCCGGCGGCTGGTACAGCGCGCCGTGGTGGAAGACGGCGCTGGTGGCGGGCGCGGCGGGGGCGGGCGGGATGCTGCTCGCCGACGCGCTCCTCGACGGTCTGCATCACCACCCGCACGGCGGCGGCCCGTTCGGCGGCCCCTTCGACGGCATCTTCTGAACCGGCCTTCCTTTACCGCTGGTTCACCCTCGTGACTGATCCTTTACTTCTCAACTCCCTTTAAGGGAAGTCAAAGAGGTCTCACAGGCGGCTGCCGGACTGTCGTAGCCATGACCTCAACCGCCCTCCACCAGCTGGTACTTGTCGGCTGCGACCTCGCCGCCGTCACCGTCCTCGCCTTCGCCGTGTACTTCCCCCGCCACCACCGCCGGGACCTGGTCGCGGCCTTCCTCGGGGTGAACGTCGGTGTGCTCGCCGTGGCGATGACGCTCAGCTCGGCGTCGGTCGGGATCGGCCTGGGGATGGGCCTGTTCGGGGTGCTGTCGATCATCCGGCTGCGGTCCCACGAGATCGCCCAGCACGAGATCGCCTACTACTTCTCCGCCCTCGCCGTCGGCCTGCTGAGCGGCCTCCCCGCCGAGGCCGGCCCGCTCACCGTGAGCCTGACCCTCCTGGTCCTCGCCGCCCTCTACGTCGGCGACCACCCCCGGCTCTTCCCCCGCCACCGCCAGCGCACCCTGCGCCTCGACTCCGCCCACACCGACGAGGACGCGCTCCGCGCCCACCTCGAAGTCCTGCTCGGCGGACGGGTGGTGAACCTCTCGGTGCAGACCATCGACCTCGTCAACGACACGACCCTGGTGGAGGTCCGCTACGTCGTCCCCGTCGACGCGCGAGCGGGCCGGGAGGTGCGGGTGTGACCGCGCTGGACTCCCTCGGCACGGCCGTCGGCACCCTCGCGCCCATCGGCCTCGGCGAACTCGTGGCCCGCGCCGAGCTGTTGACCCGCTTCGACCGCAAGTACGTCGTCCCGGTCGCCGACCTGCCCTTCGTCTTCGGCGGTCTGGAGGAGGACGTACAGGTCCTGGAGATCGACGGCGAGCGGCAGTTCGGCTACCGCTCGCTGTACTTCGACACCCCCGAGCTGCACGGCTACCTGGGCGCCGCCCGCCGTCGCCGCAGACGCTTCAAGCTCCGCATCCGCACCTACCTCGACTCCGACGAGCACTTCGTCGAGGTCAAGACCCGCGGCCCACGGGGTACGACGATCAAGCACCGGATGCCCTACGGCGGTGAGGTGGGCCAACTCGACGGCGACGCGCGGGCGTTCGCGGACGCCGTACTCGCCGGGGCCGGCATCGACGCCACCGGCCTGCGCTTCGTGCCGACCCTGCGCACGACCTACCGGCGCAGCACCCTCTTCCTCCCCGCCACCGCGAGCCGCCTGACCGTCGACACCGCGCTCACCTGGAGCCTGCCGGACGGCAGCGCGGCCCTGCGCACCAACGACCGGGCGGTCGTGGAGACCAAGGCGGGGCGGGCGGGGTGTGCCGCGGACCGGCTGATGTGGTCGCTGAAGCACCGGCCGTGCCCGGTGTCGAAGTACGGCACGGGTCTCGCCGCGCTCCGGCCCGAACTGCCCGCGCACCGGTGGCTGCCGGTGCTGCGGCGCCACTTTCCGACCGCGCTCGACGGGAGTCCCGTATGAGAACCGTCCGTTTGAAGGCCGTTGGCACGCTGGTCGTGGTGGCGGCCGCGCTCGCCGGGTGCACGTCCTCCTCCGACTCCTCCGATTCCGGTGCGTCCGGCGGGAGTTCGTCGGCCACGGCCGTGGAGGGCGCGGTGAGCGCCGCGGCCGTCCTCGCCGACGACAAGGAGACGCACACCGCCGAGACCTGGGACGAGGGCGACGTGCGGGACATCGCGCTCGACGGCGACTCGGTGACGGTGACGAAGGAGGGCATCTACCGGCTCAGCGGCGAGCTCACCGACGGGCGGGTCGTGGTCAACGTCCCTGAAGGCAAGGTGACGTTGATCCTGGACGGCGTCGACATCACGGCGTCCTCGGGCCCGGCGATCGAGGCGGCCGAGGTCGACGAGCTGACGGTCGTGCTGGCCGACGGGAGCGCGAACACGGTCACCTCTTCGGGAGAGGGCGTGGACAGTGCGGGTGACCTCACGATCACGGGCGGCGGCTCGCTCGCCGTGCACGCCGGTGCGGGCGACGGCATCGCGAGCGGTGACGGGCTGGTCGTCGACTCCGGTTCCGTCTCCGTCGAGGCCGCCGACGACGGCATCCGCGGCAAGGACTATCTCGTCGTGAACGGCGGGAGGATCACCGTCACTTCGGGCGGCGACGGGCTGAAGTCCGACAACTCCGAGGAGGCGGACGCCGGTTACCTCGCGGTGCGCGGCGGCACGGTGAAGGTGACCAGCGGGGGCGACGGGGTGGACGCGGCGACGGACCTGGTGGTGACGGGGGGTGTGCTGGGGGTCGTCAGCAAGGTGAGTGCGGGTGACGACTCCTCCGCGCACGGGCTCAAGGCCGGGGTGATCGCCGTACTGGAGGGCGGGACGGTCGGTGTCGAGGCCGCCGCGGACGCCGTGCACACGGCTGCGGCCGTCCACTTCAACGGGGCGGACGTCACCCTCGCGGCCGGGGACGACGGGGTGCACGCGGAGGGCGATCTCGTCGTCAGCAAGGGCGAGTTGGAGATCACGACGTCCAACGAGGGGCTGGAGGGCAAGGACATCCTGGTGCGGGGCGGGAGCGCGACGGTCACGTCGAACGACGACGGGGTCAACGCGTCGGGCAGCGAGGGGAGTTCGGGAGGTCAGGGCCGTGGTCCCGGCGGCGGCCCGGGCGGCGGTGGCGAGGGTGCCGGAGACTACACGGCCCGTGTCACCGGCGGCACGCTCGTCGTGAACGCCGAGGGCGACGGCTTCGACTCCAACGGCACCGCCGAGATCACGGGCGGCACCGTCGTCGTCAACGGACCCCAGCGGGGCGGCAATGGAGCCCTCGACGTGAACGGAAGTTTCACGGTCAGCGGCGGCCTGCTGCTGGCGTCCGGCAGCGCGGGCATGGTCGTGGCACCGGACACCGAGTCCGCGCAGGGCTGGCTCTCGGCGACCCTCGACTCCTCCGTAGACGCGGGCACGACCCTGCACATCGTCTCCGCGGCCGGCGAGGTCGTCGCCTCGTACGTCACCTCGAAGACCATCCAGAACGTCGTCTACTCGGGCGAGGAGATCGAGAAGGGCGCCACGTACACGGTGTACGCGGGCGGCAGCGTCTCCGGCGGAACCACCGGCGGCCTCGCGGAACCGGGCGAGCTGGGCTCCGCCGAGAAGATCGCCACGGTCACGGCGGGCGAGGCCCCGGAAGGAGGCTTCGGCCCGCCGGGAGGTCACGACACGGACTTGTAGCCCTGGAAGCCGGTGGCGATCTTCACGCGGCCGCCGAACGACCCCTTGCCGTCACCGCTGTTGCGCCAGAGGACACCCGCACTGTCCCTCGACACGAGGTCCGCCCGACCGTCCCCGGTGATGTCCCCGACACCGACGATCACGTTGTACGACCCACCCCACGCACCGAACACCTTCACCCGCGCCCCGAACGTCCCGTTGCCCTTGCCGTAGTACCGGTACAGGTTGTTCGCCTTGTCCTGCGCGACCAGATCGCCGATGCCGTCACCGTTCAGGTCCCCGACCCCGACGACCTTCTTGTACGTCTTCCAGTTGTCGTACAGCTTCACCCGCGCCGACAGCTTCCCCGCCGACGTCCCCTTGTACAGGTACACCGCACCGGTGGAGCTGTTGCGCGCGATCAGATCCGGACGCCCGTCCTTGGTCACGTCACCGGGCGCGGTCAGCACGTCGTACTGGTTCCAACCGCCCGTGGAGAGCGTCGTGTACGACGTCGACGGCTTCACCGCGGCCCCGCACCCCGGCTTGTACAGCCGAAGCGCCCCGCTGCTCAACCGCACCAGCACGTCATTGCAGCGATCCCCGCTCAGGTCCCCGAACGGGATCGCCTTGACGGACGTCGGCCACCCGCTGCCGCTCACCTTCCCGGAGAACGCCCCCTTCCCCGTGCCCAGTTGGAAGGTCAGGGCGCCGGACGAGTTGAGGGTGAGGAGGTCCCCGGTGCCGTCCGGGGTGGCCGAGGCGCCGCCGAAGTCCCGGGCGACGGCCGCGCCGCCGGTGACGGTGACCGTGCCGGAGGCCAGCTTCACGGCCGAAGCCGCGCCCTCCTGGGTGGCGTGCAGGGTCCAGGCCAGCGGGCCGTTGGGGGCGTAACCCCCGGATGCCGTACGGCCGTTCCAGCTCGCGGCGACCTTGAGGTCGGCGGCCGTGCCGGTGAGCGTGCGGACGGTCCGGCCGGCCCGGTCCGTGAGGGCCAGCGACCAGGACGAGGTGGGTCGGCTCAGTGTCCAGGTGGGCGCCCAGGCGGTGCTGGCGGCGGTGGTGCCCTTGAGCGGGGCGGACGCCGGGACCGAGGAGGTGCCGACGGCGAGGGCGGGCCAGGCCGTACGGCTGCCGAACAGCCGCCAGTTGGCGCCGGAGCTGGTGGCGCCCGAGAAGACGGCGGAGGCCTCGCCGTCCGCACCGACGCTGACCTGGCCGAGGACGTAGGCGAACGACGAGCCCGGCAGCTCCGCCGGGGCACTCCACCGGCCGTCGCTGCGCACGGACTCCACCAGCGCCCGCTCGCCGCCGACGTCCTGCGGCCACAGCGCGTGCACCGTGCCGTCCGCGCCGATGGCGGCGTCCCAGGCCTCCGGCACGTACGACGTCGACAGCGTCTGCGGCGCCGACCAGGTGCCGGTGTCGGCCTCGCGGGTGGCGGTGCGGGTGCTGAACGTCGAGGTGTAGTCGACCCAGACGAGGGTGACGTCGCCGTCCGGGGCGACGAGCGGTTCGGGGGTGTCGGCGAGGTTGTCGACGGCGGTCACCGTCTCGGGCGCGGCCCAGGTGCCGTCGGCGCCGCGGGTGGCGGTGAACAGGCTCTGGTCCTCGGACTCGTCGGTGCCCAGGTAGGCGACGGTCACGGAACCGTCGGGGTCGGCGCTCGCCTCGGGGTTGCTGATCGACTGGTAGCTCGGGCTCGCGGCGGAGGGGCTGCTCCACGCGGTGGCCCCGGCCGCGCGGGTGACCGTACGCACCGAGGCGGACGGGCCGTCCGTCTGCTTGTACACGACGACGGTGGTGCCGTCGGCGGTGACGGTGACGCTCGGCTCGTAGGCGGCGTCGGCGCCCTCCGCGGCCGCGTCGCTGAGCCGGACGGGCGCGGACCAGGTGCCGTCGGCGGCGCGGGTGGCCGTGCGGACCTCCCACGGGGCGCTGGAGTTCGACGACTTGGCGCCCCACACCGCGGTGAGCGTTCCGTCGGGGGCCTCGGCGAGGTCGACGCCGCCGTCGCCCCAGTTGGCGTCGGTCCCGGCCAGCTCGACCGGCGTGGACCAGGCCGTGTGGTCCGCGGCGAGCACGGAGCTGACGACCCGGCTGTCGAAGGGCCCGGAACCGGGTGCGGTGGCGTCCGGATACTCCGTCCACAGCGCGGTGACCGTGCCGTCGGCCGAGGCGTGCAGCTGTACGGCGCCGCCCTCGTCCGGGGTGGTGGTGAGCGCCGTCGGGGTGCCCCAGGTGTCGCCGCCGGCGGGCCGTACGGCGGCGTACAGCGTGCGCTCGGCGCTGCCGGCGCTCGCGAACTGGTTCCACACCGCGACGGCCGAGCCGTCGGCGGCGGTGACGAGGTCCTTCACCGAGGTGGAGACGTCGGTGCCGGTGACGGCGGTGGCCGTGGTCCAGGGGACGGCCGGGGCCGCCACGGCGGTCGTCGGCAGGACGGCACCGCCCGCCAGGGTCAGTGCCACCGAGGAGATCGCGACCGCCAGACGGCGGCGCGACAGGGCGTATCTGCCCACGTGAGTGTCCCTCCCTGCGAGGGACCCCCGCCCTCGCACAAGTGAGCGGACTTTAACAGGGCCCTCGGACAAGTCGATCTCATGGGCAACCCTTCGCGGACCAGCGGCAACTGAGGGGTCGTAAGCACCTTCACGGGTGCTTCACCCACCGCTCCAGTCGTACAGATTCGTAAGGACTCCCCCTGTGGCATCCCCCTCGCACCGCCGGTCCCTCCGCAAGCGCCGCGTCCTCGTCTCCGCCGCCGCCGTGGCCGCCGCCGGGCTCGGTGCCTCGTACTTCGTGATGAACGCGAACGCCGGCACCGTAGACCTGTATCACCAGACGCTCGCCGCCAAGGACGGCTGGGCGTCCTCCGGTTCGGGGACGACCGGTGGCACGAAGGCCGACTCGGCGCACACCTTCACCGTCTCCACGCGCGCGCAGCTCGTGAAGGCGCTGGGCTCGGCCTCCGACACCACCCCGCGGATCATCAAGGTCAAGGGCACGATCGACGCCAACACCGACGACTCCGGCAAGAAGGTGAGCTGCGCCGACTACGCGTCGGGCACGGGCTACTCGCTCACGTCGTACCTCAAGGCGTACGACCCCTCGACGTACGGCCGCTCCAAGCTGCCCTCGGGCACGCAGGAGAAGGCGCGCGCGGCCGCCCAGAAGAAGCAGGCGGCCCAGATCGTGTTCAAGGTGCCCGCGAACACGTCGATCGTCGGCGTGCCCGGCACCAAGGCCGGCATCACCGGCGGCATGCTCCAGATCCAGAACGTGGACAACGTCATCGTCCGCAACCTCGCCTTCGCCGCCACCGAGGACTGCTTCCCGCAGTGGGACCCGACCGACGGCGACGACGGCAACTGGAACTCCAACTACGACTCGGTGACGCTGCGCGGCGCGACCCATGTCTGGGCGGACCACAACACGTTCACGGACGCGCCGCACCTGGACTCCGCGAACCCGAAGTACTACGGCCGCGAGTACCAGATCCACGACGGCGCGCTCGACATCACCAAGAGCTCCGACCTGGTGACGGTCTCCCGCAACCAGTTCACCAACCACGACAAGACGACGCTGATCGGCAGCAGCGACAGCGAGCCGAGCGGCAAGCTGCGCGTCTCGATCCACCACAACGTCTACAAGGGGATAGTCCAGCGCGCCCCGCTGGCCCGGGTCGGCCAGGTCGACATCTACAACAACTACTACGACGTCACGCCGCTGAACGGCTACGCGCTGCAGTACAGCATCAATTCGCGCGCCAAGGCGCAGGTGGTCGTCGCGAACAACTACTGGAAGGTGCCGTCCTCCGTGAAGGTGTCGAAGCTGCTCTCCGGTGACGGCACGGGCGCGATCAAGGGCAGCGGCAACCTGGTCAACGGCACGACGACGGACCTCGTGGCCGCGTACAACGCCGCGTCCTCGAAGGACCTGAAGACGAGCGTCAACTGGACGCCGACGCTGACGTCGGCGCTGGAGTCGGCGGCCGCGGCGAAGAACCTGCCCACGACGCTGGCGACGACGACGGGCGCCGGCGTCCTGTAGCAGGGGTCCTCATGTGTCGTACCGGCCGTCCCAGGGGGCGCCGAAGCCGAGGTGGTCCGGGTAGAGCTCGGCCCACGCCTCGCCGTCCTCCTCCTCGGCCACCAGGCCGAACAGCACACCGTCCACGGTGAGCTGGAAGGGCCGGATCGCGATGTCGGTGTAGGTGCGGCGGGGCAGGCTGCGCAGCCGCGTCGCCAGATGGGCGCGGGCCCGGGCGAGTACCGGGTTCGTGCCCTCCGGGGCGCCGCTCTGCTGTGCCTCGGCCCAGGTACCGGCACACCAGATCTCGGAGTCGCGGTAGCGGCCCTCGGCGTCGAAGGTGTGCAGCACGGAGTAGAGCCGTTTGTGCTCTTCCCAGCCCGCGTCGAGCCGGAAGCCTTTGGGAAAGGCGTAGGTGATCGACCCCAGGAACTGCCCGTCCGAGTACCGCCCGATGGCTTCGGTCCGGCCGTGCGGTTCGTAGGCGATCGCTATGACCTCAGGGACTGCCATGGCGCAAACCATACGTATGCGGCGTGGCAATATCCCCCACTTGCCGATGAGGAGACCATCGACCTCCCGGAAGATTCACGGGGGGACGCGTGATCTCCACAACCCGGACGGGCCGCTCTGACGAGCTCATCTGCTCTGCTTGCCACTCCGGCGAGGAATTCGGGGGATGCTGTTCGGGCGGCTTCCTCCGCTCCGAAGACGTACTCCCACTTCCACCTCAACCGCGTACTGCCTTCATGGCTTCGTCCAGTACGGCGGTCATTTCCCAGCTCCGTACGGGACTCAGGGACTCCCACTCGACAGCCTTGGCGAAGGCCTCGTCCTTCGTGGCCTGCATCTCTTCCAGGCGGGTCGGCGCCACGACAGCGAGAGCCGCGCGCAAGGCATCAGGGGTCTGCTCGGGGCGCGGGATCAGTTCGCGTCCGTGGTCGGCCAGTGCGCTCATGGTGTCGTCCAGGAGTACCTCCGCCAGGGTATCCGGGCCGACAGCGGTGAGGGCTCGCATGCTCATACGGTCTCCTGCAGGTCGGCTCGGCAGTCGCGGCAGCGGCCGGGGGCGGGGGCTCGGAAGACGCGGGTGCAGCCGTCGCAGGTCTGGAAGGGGTGTCTGGGCTCCGGTACCGGTGGCGCCGGGGGCCGGGGCGGTGGCAGGGGTGGGAGCTGCGCGGTCAGCCGGTGGGCGAGGAAGGCGGCCGGGCGGATCAGGGGCTCCAGCGGCAGGTTCGCGGCCAGTGCGCGGCTGACGGCGCCGAGGCTGACGTCGCGCTCCAGCCAGGCGGCGACGCCGGGGGCGAGGTGCTCGGCGTCGGTGGCGGACAGGAGGAGACGGGGGTCGCGGCGGCGGAGACCGGCGAGGACGTCGACGGCTGCCTGGAGAAGGGCGGGGGAGGTGTACCCGGGCTGCGGTACGGCGGGCAGGCGCTTGCGAGGGGGTGGCTTGTCCGGTGCCGGGCGGCGGGCTGGCCTGCCCGAGGTCTCCGTCGGAGCGGTCCGGTGTCCGGGCCGGTTGCGGGAGACGGTGCGGGTGACGACGTGACCGGCGGGCGTGCGCTCCTGGACGCGGCTCAGATAGCCGTGGGCCTCCAGCTCGCGCAGGGCGGCGGCGATGCGGGTGGGGCCCTCGGGGAAGCGACGGGCGAGCGTCTTGATGTCCACGGCGGTGCCCTGCCGGACGGATTGGATGTAGCACGCCAAGCCGATGGCGAGCAGCGACAACTCCTCGTGCTGGACGAGGTGGTTGCCGACCACCGTGAAGCTCTCGGTGTGGCGGACGTTGTCGTGGACCACGCCGGAGTGCGGTCGCGCGTGGGGGTGGTTTTTGCCCGGGATACGGGACTGGGCGCGCGAGGGCGCACTAGGATTTTCGATGTCCATCGGGAAGTCGTTCTCTTCCTCGGTGGTCAGGCCCTCGCACTGGGATGCCAGTCCCGGCGAGGGCCGTCGCATGTCTGGGGTGGTGCCTTGTCGCGCTGATCGTAGGGCACTCAACCGACCCGAAATCCAGCCGAGTTGGGCATATTCACTCTGCCGAGTGAGTTCGCCCGGCGGGAGGGAGGGGTGGGGCTTGGTGGGGTGCTTTCTCCCTGGTGGGTGGTTCATAGGGAGCGCAGGTCGGACCGGAGTATGAGGACTCAGGCTTCGGTGCGTGGCGCTCGGATCGTCGACGGGTCGGGCCACGCACGCGGTCGGGAGATGGATCACAGTCCTGAGTGCTCCCGCTCTTCGAGGACATCGAAGTCGAGGAACGCGTCGGCGTTCTCCTGGAGCCAGCGCAGCGCCCGGGCCCGGTCGTCCGTGTTGATCGGCGCCGGTGTCGTCAGCGCGTGGTCGATGGTGTCCGGTTTCGTCGTCCTGGACATGTGATCTCCCGTGAGCAGAGCGCCGGTTCGCACAGCGACTGTCCAGGCATTGTCCAGGAGTGTCCGGACTGTCCGGTAGGCGTGTGCGGGTAGGGGTGTTGCGGCACGGTCGTACGACGGAGGGGCGGGATGTCGGTGGACGCGGTGGCGGGACGGCTCAGGACCGAGGCGGACGAGCCGGGTTGGGAGGTGGATCCGGACGACGACTGGGGACTGGCCGTACTCGCCACGGTGGGACGGCAGTTGAGGCTGCGGCGGGAGGCCGTGGGGATGCGGGTGCCCGACTTCGGGGAAGCGGTCGGGTACGGCGAGGACATGGTCTACAAGATCGAGGCGGGGAAGCGGATTCCCAGGCAGGAGTATCTGGACCGGTCCGACGAGGTGTTGGGCGCGGGCGGACTGATCTCGGCGTCCTGGGAGGACGTGAAGAAGGTCCGATACCCGAAGAAGGTGCGGGACCTGGCGACGATGGAGGAGAAGGCGGTCGAGATCGGGGTGTACGTGTGCAGCAGCATCCCCGGTCTGCTCCAGACGCCCGACCATGCACGGGCGTTGCTGGGATCGTGGCTGCCGGTCTACTCGCCCGAGGACCTGGAGCGACGCGTGGCCGCGCGGATGGCCCGGCAGTCGGTCTACGAACGCTCGCCCGCTCCCACCCTCGCCTTCGTCCTGGAAGAGGCGACGCTGCACCGCGGGGTTGGAGGCACAATGGTGCGGCGACAGCAGTTCGAACGTCTGCTGGAGGTGGGGCGGTTGCCCAACGTCACGCTTCAGGTGATGCCGTTGGACAGCCCACCGCATCCGGGCATGAGCGGGAGGATCGAGTTGCTGAAGTTCGAGGACGGCACGGCCGTCGGACGCTGCGACGGAGCGTTCAACGGCCGCCCGGTCTCGGACCTGAGGGAACTGCGGATCCTTGAGCTGCGATACGGCACCATCCGGGCCCAGGCTCTTCCCCCGGGGGAGTCGGCGGCCCTCATCGAGCGACTGCTGGGAGAAACATGATCCGCAAGCCCGCTGCCGGTGACGCCTCCGAGCCGGCGTGGTTCAAGAGCAGTTACAGCGACGGCCCCGACGGTGACTCCTGCGTCGAGGTCGCCACCACCTCCGTCACCGTCCACGTCCGCGACTCCAAGTACCGCGACGCCGGCCCCCGCCTCGCGCTGGCGCCGGAGGCGTGGGCGGGCTTCGTGGCTTACGCGTCGGAAAGCTGACGCCGTCTGTTGCGCGCGGTTTGTGTAGATCCAATCTACGTAGATTGGATCTACATCCTTCGCGGTGTGCGCCTTACGCGGCCGGCGCGCCGCCAAAACGCTCCTTGTAGTTCTCCAGGTCCTCGTCCGTGAGCTTGGCGAAGAGGACCGGGGGGACGGTGAAGGGGATGCCGGGGGTGAGGGTGGTGAGGGACTTGGCCTCGGGCGGGGTGGTCCAGGTGGCCGTGTCGTCCTTCAGGGCGAAGGCCTGGCGCATGGTGGCCGCCGTCGTCGGGATGAAGGGTTCCGAGACGACCGCGTAGAGGTGGATCAGGTTCATCGCCGTGCGGAGGGTGAGGGCCGCGGCTTCCGGGTTCGTCTTGATCTCCAGCCAGGGGGCCTTCTCCTCCAGGTAGGAGTTGCCGGCCGACCACAGGGCGCGCAGGGCCGCCGCGGCCTTGCGGAACTGGAGGGACTCCATCTGCTGCTCGTACTCGGCGAGGAGGTCCGCGATCTGCTCGCCCAGCTTCGTCTCCGCCTCGCCGGGCTCGCCGCCCGCCGGGACCTCCTCGCCGAAGCGCTTCTTGGAGAAGGAGAGGACTCGGTTGACGAAGTTGCCGAGGGTGTCCGCCAGGTCCTTGTTGACGGTCGCGGTGAAGTGCTCCCAGGTGAAGGACGAGTCGTCCGACTCGGGGGCGTTGGCGATGAGGAAGTAGCGCCAGTAGTCGGCGGGCAGGATGTCCAGGGCCTGGTCGGTGAAGACGCCCCGCTTCTGGCTCGTGGAGAACTTCCCGCCGTAGTACGTCAGCCAGTTGAAGGCCTTGACGTAGTCGACCTTCTTCCACGGCTCGCGCACGCCCAGTTCCGTGGCCGGGAACATCACCGTGTGGAACGGGACGTTGTCCTTCGCCATGAACTCCGTGTAGCGGACGTCGGCGTCGACGTCGTACCACCAGGACTTCCAGTCCCGGTTCGCCGGGTCCAGGTCCGCCCACTCCTTCGTCGCGCCGATGTACTCGATCGGGGCGTCGAACCAGACGTAGAAGACCTTGCCCTCCGCCGCCAGCTCCGGCCACGTGTCGGACGGGACCGGGACGCCCCAGTCCAGGTCACGGGTGATCGCACGGTCGTGCAGGCCCTCGTTCAGCCACTTGCGGGCGATCGAGGAGGCGAGCTGGGGCCATTCCGCCTCGTGGGCCGTCACCCACTCCTCGACCTCGTGCTGGAGCTTCGACTGGAGGAGGAAGAGGTGCTTGGTCTCCCTCACCTCCAGGTCCGTGGAACCGGAGATCGCCGAGCGCGGGTTGATTAGGTCGGTCGGGTCCAGGACGCGCGTGCAGTTCTCGCACTGGTCGCCGCGGGCCTTGTCGTAGCCGCAGTGGGGGCAGGTGCCCTCGACGTAGCGGTCCGGGAGGAAACGGCCGTCGGTGGGGCTGTACACCTGGCGGATCGCCCGCTCCTCGATGAAGCCGTTCTCGTTGAGGCGGCGGGCGAAGTGCTGGGTGATCTCGACGTTCTGCTCGCTGGAGCTGCGGCCGAAGTAGTCGAAGGCGAGCGCGAAGCCGTCGTAGACCGCCCTCTGCGCGTCGTGCGCCTGCGCGCAGAAGTCCGCGACCGGGATGCCCTGCTCCTTCGCGGCCAGCTCGGCGGGGGTGCCGTGCTCGTCCGTCGCGCAGATGTAGAGGACGTCGTGGCCGCGCTGGCGGAGGTAGCGGGAGTACACGTCCGCCGGGAGCATGGACCCCACCATGTTGCCCAGGTGCTTGATCCCGTTGATGTACGGAAGGGCGCTGGTGATGAGGTGTCGAGCCATCGGGGGCTGCTCCCAGGTCGGTGCTGTCTCGGGTTTTCGAACCTTGAAATCGTAGCCGACATGTGTATGCCGCCCGCTTCCCGTTTTACGGGGTGAGAAGCGGGCGGCAGGGGTGGTGCTGCGGGTGGTGCTACGAGTTTTGCTACGGGCGCCAGTCGATCAGTACGCCGTCGTAGAGCTCGGCGTCCGTGAGCTCCTTGGGGGTGGGGCCCGCGTGGAAGAAGGCCGCGTTGGGGGTCTTCAGCTTGCGGAGGTAGTCGAACGCCTTGTTCTCGTGCTCGCCGAACGCGACGAACGAGAAGAACACGGTGGGGTGGGTCTTCGCGGCGTCGGTCAGGGCCTGGGTCGCGGGGGTCTTCGCGTCCGGGGCGCCGTCCGTCTGGAAGATCACGAGGGCGGGGGGCTTCGTGTCGGGGGCCGTTGTTTTGTCGTAGTGGGCGAGTACGGCTTCCACGGCTGTGTGGTAGCTGGTACGGCCCATGCGGCCGAGGCCGGCGTGGGCGTCGTCGATGGCGTCGGGTGGGGAGGTGGGGGTGAGGTCGATGGTCCCGTCCACCTCGGTGGAGAAGAAGACCACGTGGACGGTGGTGTCTTCTGTGCTCGGGGTGAGGTGGGTGGCGAGGGCGAGGGTCTGGTCGGCAAGGGCCTGGGCCGAGCCGTCCTTGTAGTACGGGCGCATGCTCGCGGAGCGGTCGAGGACGAGGTAGGTCCTGGCGCGGGCGGTGGTGAGGCCGGCCTTGGCGAGGGCGAGGGCGGCGGCGTCCTGGGCGACGGCGGCCTCGGCTTCGCCTTCGGCGCCGGTGTTCCCACCGGCACCACCCGTGCGGCTTTCGTCGTCGACCGCGGGTGGCCCCTGCGGGGCGGAATCGCCGTCGGCGGCCGCGGGGGTGTCGCCTGCGGCGGCTACCGGCTCGGGGGTGGGGGCCGGTTCCGGGGCAGCGGCCGAGTCGGGGGTGGCGGAAGGCTCCGGGGTGGCGGCCGAGTCGGGGGTGGTGGAGGGCTCCGAGGTGGCGGGGGGCTCCGGTGCGGTCGACGGTTCCTGCGCGGTCGCGGTCGACGGTTCCGGGGCGGATGCCGGCTCCGGCTCGGGGGCTGATTCCGGTGCGGGCTGCGGGGTGGGCTCGGTGGTCGGCGCGGCTTTCGGCTCTTCCTCGGCCACCGGCTCGGGGGTGACCTCGGCGGCCGATTCCGGCTGCGCCTCGGGCTCCTCCTGCGGCTCCGCCGCGACGACCGGCTCGGGCTCCGGCTCAGGGGACGCCTCCGCGGCTGGCTGCTCCGTCTCGGGGGCGGCCTCCGCGGCCGGCTCCTCCGCAGCGGCCTCGGCGGGAGCGGTCGGCTCGGCGGCTTCCGCCTCCGGCTCGGTGGCGGTCGCGGAGGCCGGCTCCTCGGCGGCGGGCTGGTCAGCCTCGGGCGTGGGCTCGGCGACCGGCTCGTTCTCGGTGACTTCCGCGTCCGCCGTCGCCTCGGCCTCCGGCGCGGAGGTGGACTCCTCCGTGGCGGTGGGCTGGTCCGGCTCCGGCGTGCTCTCCGCGACCGGCTCGTTCTCGGCGGCTTCGGTCTCCGCGATCGGCTCGGCCGCGGCCTCGGAGGCGGGCTCCTCCGGCTCAGGGGTGGCCTCCGGAGTCGGCTCCGGCGTGGCAGCGGCCTGCTCGGGCTCCGACGCGGACTCCGCGACCGGCTGCTCCTCCACCGACTCCGAGCCCAGCTTCTCCTCCGAGGGCTCCGTGACCGGCTCCCCCTCTGCCGACTCCGCGGCCGGCTCCTCCTCCACGGACCCCGTGACCGGCTGCTCCTCCACCGGCTCCGCAGCCCGCCGCTCCTCCGCCGTAGTCGTCGGTTCCCCCGCCGGAGGCGTCTGTTTCGGGATTGCCACGTTGTCGAACGCCGCCGAGACCAAGTCGTGCTCGGCCTGGGACAGGGGCGTGGTGGGCTTGCGGGGCTCCGGGACCTCTGTCGTCGCCGTCGGCTCAGGCATCGGGTCCGGCGTGAGCGTCGGCGTCGGCGTGGGCGTCGGCTCGGTCGGCGTCGCTTCCGGCGCCGCCGTCCGCTCCGGTGCCGTCGGCTCAGGCGCCGCCTCCTGCGCAGGGACCCGCCCCTTGCGTGAGCGGCCGCCGAACGCGTTCCGCAGGAGAGTGAGAATGCCCATGTGCGCAACCCTTCGCATGAGTTGAAGCCCGTCAATCCCTGGCCAGGACGGACACGTAAGGTTAGCGGCCCCCGACGGCGATCTTCGGCAGGGGCCAACAGGCCACAGATGCCTACGTCAAGGCTCACATTCGGCCTCAGTACGGCGTCCCACGCAACTCCCCTACGGACACCCCGGGTTCATCCGACGTTCACCGCCCCGCCCCGCTCCCGCACGGACACGCACCTACCGTCCGTCACGCGAGCTTCAAGGGGAAGCAAGGGGAGTGCAAAGTGCGTATACAGCTGCCGTTGATCAGGACGTCCGGCGGGGAAGGTCCGTCGCATCCCGGTGGGCGGTCCGCCCTCACCTGTCGTTTTCGGTGTGGTGACGCCTGTTTCCACCCGGCGCCCAACACCACCGCCAACCCGTACGTCGGCGACGTCATCGCCACCGCGCTCAGCCGCCGTACGGTGATGCGCGCCGCCGCGGTCGTCACGGCGGCCACCGCCGTGGGAACCGTCGTCCCGGCTCAGGACGCTCAGGCGGCCACCAAAGCCAAGGGCGCCCGCGGCCTCCGCTTCACCCCCGTCGCGCCCAACACCGCCGACACCGTGACCATCCCGGACGGCTACCGGCAGAACGTCGTCGTCCGCTGGGGCGACCCCATCCTGCGCGGCGCGCCCGCCTTCGACCCGGAGCACCAGACCGGCGCCTCCCAGGCCGGCCAGTTCGGGTACAACAACGACTTCCTCGCCCTGCTGCCCCTCCCGGGCGAGCACGGCCGGCAGATCCTCGTCGCCAACCACGAGTACACCGACGAGGTGCTCATGTTCCGCGGCTACGACGCCGCCAACCCCACCCGTAACCAGGTCGAGGTCGCCTGGGCCGCGCACGGCCTCGGTGTCGTCGTCGTGGAGGGGGACCGGAGGACCGGCGCCCTCCACGCCGTACCGCGTCATCCGCTCAACCGGCGCGTCACCGCCACCACGGAGTTCCGGCTCACCGGGCCCGCCGCCGGCAGCGACCTCCTCAAGACCTCCGCCGACCCGACCGGCCGCAAGGTCCTCGGCACGCTCAACAACTGCTCCGGCGGCACGACCCCGTGGGGCACCACCCTCCACGGCGAGGAGAACTTCAACCAGTACTTCGCCAACGGGACCCGGACCACCGACAAGCGGTACGGGCTCGGCACCGGCGCCACCGAGCGCAAGTGGGAACGCTTCGACAAGCGGTTCGACGTCGCCCAGGAGCCCAACGAGTCCCACCGGTTCGGGTACGTCGTCGAGCTGGACCCGTACGACCCGACCTCAACTCCTCGTAAGCGGACGGCTCTTGGGCGTGTGAAGCACGAGGGGGCGACCGTGCGGCTCACCGACGACGGGCGTCCCGTCGTCTACACCGGTGACGACGAACGGTTCGACTACTTCTACAAGTTCGTCGGCAGCAAGCGGATGAGGCACGGCAGCGGGCGGAGCGCGCGCGAGCACAATCTCTCGCTGCTCGACGAGGGGACGCTGTACGTCGCCCGTCTCACCGGTGACTCGCCCGCCATCGAGATCGACGGCACCGGGAAGCTGCCCGCCGACGGGGAGTTCGACGGGAGCGGTGAGTGGATTCCGCTGGCCACGGCCACCGCGAAGGGGGCCGTCTCGCATGTCGAGGGGATGACCGCGGAGGAGGTGTTCGTCTTCACCCGGCTCGCCGGGGACAAGGTCGGGGCGACGAAGATGGACCGGCCCGAGGACATCGAGCCCAACCCGCACACCGGGAAGGTGTATGTCGCCCTCACCAACAACACGAACCGGGGTGTTGGGGCGAACGCCGTTGCCGACGAGGCGAATCCTCGGAACGCCAACAAGCACGGGCATGTTCTCGAGCTGACCGAGCGGTGGAATCGGGCCGACAGTACGAGGTTTGCCTGGACGTTGTTCCTCGTCGCCGGTGATCCGGAGGATCCGGGCACGTACTTCGCCGGGTTCCCGAAGGAGGGTGTCAGTCCTATCTCCTGCCCGGACAATGTCGCCTTCGATCCGCACGGGAATCTGTGGATCTCGACGGACGGCAATCAACTCGGGTCGCACGACGGGTTGTTCGGGGTCGCCACCAAGGGGGAGCGGCGGGGGGAGTTGAAGCAGTTCCTCACGGTGCCGACGGGTGCGGAGACCTGTGGGCCGCTTGTGCAGGATCGGCGGGTGCTGGTTGCTGTGCAGCATCCCGGGGAGATCAGTGGGGCGACTGTCGAGAGTCCCGCGAGTACGTGGCCGGATGGGCCGGGGAAGATCGTTCGGCCTGCTGTGGTGGCTGTTTGGCGCAAGGACGGAGGGGACATCGGGGTTTGATGGCGGCTGCGGGGCCGGTGGGGGCTGGTCGCGCAGTTCCCCGCGCCCCTAGGTAGGTTGCGCCACGGCTCTTGCGGCTGCTACCTCCTGCCTCAGTGGCTCCAAAACGCTGTCCGCAGGACCTGGCAGGTCTGTGCGGACGGCGTACAACTCCTCCGCCTCCCTCAGGCCATCGGCCAACTGCCGCAGCTGCAAAGCAACTTGCGCAACCTCGGCCGGTGACGGCGGCTCCGCCCCATGCCGCACCCGTACCCTCGCCGCCGTCGTCGCGTCCACGATCCGCTCCACCGCCACCACCAGGGGCCACCAGGCCGCCGCCCGGCGGCCCATGGGTGGGGGTTCGGTCAGGGCGCGTTGGAATTCTGTGCGGATGACGGACAGGTCGCGGTAGAGGCGGCGGCGCATGCGGGCTCGGGCCGACGGGTCGACGTCGGCGCCGAACGCCGCCTCCACGTACCTCGCCGTGTCCGCCACCGCGTCCGCCAGCCGGTCGCCGACCCTCGTGTGCCAGCTCTCCGGCCACAACAGATACCCCGCCACCAGCGCGATACCGCAGCCGATGAGGGAGTCCAGCAGGCGGGGCATCAGCAGGGCCGTGCCCTGGTGGTTCAGGACGTCCGAGAGGAGCAGGATCACCGGGGTGATCGCCGCCGTCTGGTAGCCGTAGCCCCGAGGGGTCAGGAACGGGATCAGCGGGGCCAGCAGGAGCATCACCGGTACGTCCCACCAGCCGCGCGGCACCTCCGACAGGACCGCCGCGGCGACCACCAGCCCCGCCACCGTGCCCAGCGCCCGCAGCAGCGCGCGGGAGAACACCGAGCCGAAGTCGGGCTTGAGGACGAAGGTGATGGTCAGGGCGACCCAGTAGGAGCGGGGAACCGGGATCAGGGAGACCAGCGCCTGGGCGAGGCCGATGCACAGGGCCAGGCGCAGGCCGTAGCGCCAGGAGGCCGCCGACAGGGCGACGTTGCGGGCGGCGCGGGCGGCCCGGATGCGCAGGGCGGCGGGGCGGCCGAGGCGGTCGTCGAAGCCCTGGGGGTCGATGTCCGGTGCGGCGACGACCTCGGCGGCGTGGCGCAGCGCGTGGTCCACGGCTCGCGCCGTCTCCGAGGTCGGCGGAGGGAGCCGTAGCTCCGGAGTGGAGCCCGTCTCGACGGCGCGTGCGAGGTGTCGTACGGCTTCGGGGATCTCGTCGGGCAGGCGCGTGCCGCCCAGCTGTGCGGCCGGGGCCGCCTCCACCACCGGGGTGATGGCGTTCAACTGGGCGAGCAGGCGGGTGAGTTCGGGGCTGCGGCCGTGGTGGCGGGCGCGCCGGGCGAGGATCAGGTCGTACGACTGGTTCAGGGACTGGGTGACGGCGTGCCGTGCCTCGTCGTACCGCTCGCGTCCGCAGGCCGCCATCAGGGCGGCGACCGTGCGGTAGGTGCCCGCGACCGCGGCCCGTTCCGGGACCCCGGACCTGAGCGGCCAGGCGAGCAGCGCGAGGGCCAGGACCAGGAGCCCGCCGCCGGTCATGAGCACGGGGGCCAGCCACCACTCGCCCGGCATCGGCAGACCCGCGCCGACCACGGAGTTCAGCAGCAGGAGCAGGCCGGAGACCGAGGCCACCGCGCCGATCGTCGAGATCATGCCGGAGACGAGCGCGACGCCGGTGACCGCCGCCACCGCGAGCCAGCCCTCGCCGTAGACCAGCGAGCCGAGCGTCACGCCGAGCGCGCCGAACAGCTGGGGGATCGCGATGTTGAGGATGCGCATCCGGTACGCGTCGGCGGTGTCGCCGATCACCCCGGACAGGGCGCCCATGGAGGCGAGGGCGCCGTACGCGGGCTGATCGCACAGGAGGCCGACGGCCACCGGCAGCGCCATCGCGATCGCCGCGCGCGCCACCGCCGAGCGGTTGACGGGCGCCTGCTGGGGCCGGAGGTTGCGCACCAGCCAGTCGGGCGGGGTGAGGTCGATCCGGGACATGCGCCCATTACACGTCATTCCCGCTGGTGGAGCGTGAGGTCGACCAGCAGGGCCCGGCGGTCCGTGTCCGCCAGGTCCAGGAAGCGGGCGTCATCCGCCGAGAAGTCCGCAGACACCAGTACGTGGTCGATCTGGGCGCCGATCGCGGGGGCCGTGCGGGCCGGCCAGGTCGGCGTGCGGGCGGCACCGACGCGGCGAAGTCCCGGACATCGGACAACTCCCGGCGCCACAACGTGAGTTGGCCGGGCAGCGGTGGCATCGGGTGGGCCAGTTGCAGGCGTACGGCGTGACCGCGCACGTCGGCGACGGCGCCCGGCATGCCCATCCTGGTGCCGGGTGCCTTCGGCGCTTTGGCGGGTGCGGCCCGGTGGGGGCTGGTCGCGCAGTTCCCCGCGCCCCTAAAAGAGCTCCAGTGCACCCCGGCTGTCTTGTGTGGCCGCGTATGGCGGTGAGGGGACGGGGGTGGGGGGTGTCCGCCCGCAGCGGCCGGCGTCCGTTACCCCGTACCTCTCAATCGACAGCACCGCCGGACCGAGGACGGATACCCCCCGCCCCCGGCCCCGACCCACCACCGAACCGTAGGCGCATCTTTTAGGGGCGCGGGGCTGTGTCGATATGCGGCTCCGCCGCGTGGGCGCAAAACGCCCGCCCCCACCAAGCCGCACCCGCCGCGGCCGATGCCGGTCGATACCGAGTCTCCGGCGGTTCACCGTCCGCCCCTACGAGCGGCTGTCGACCTCCACCAAGAACGCCCCGAGCGCCGCGTCGAACTCGGCGGGCCGCTCCAGGTTCGGCAGATGCGCCGCGCCCTCGACGACGTGCAGCGCGGAGTCGGGGAGGGCCGCGTGCATCGCCTGCGCGTCGGCGACGGGCGTGTAGGTGTCGTCCGCGCCCACCACGACCAGCGCCGGGACGGTCAAACGGGTGAGCAGCTCGCGGTAGTCGGGGCGGGCGGCGCGAGCGCGCAGAGCCGCCGCGGCGCCCCGCGGGTCGGTGGCCGTCATCATGCGGTGCACGTGCGCCTTGACCTCGGGGGCGGCGTACGGCGCGACCATCTTCTCCAGCACCTCGTCGGCGTACCCGCGCATCCCCTCGCGCAGCAGCCGGTCCGCCATCTCATGCCGGACCCGGACGCCCTCCGGGGTCTCCGCCGCCGGGAAGGTGTCGGCGAGGACCAGGCCCCGGATCCGCCCCGGGAAGCGGCGGCAGCAGTCCATGGCGATCTGCCCGCCCATCGACAGGCCCGCCAGCACACAGGTCTCGATCCCCGACGCGTCGAGGAGCGCCTCGATGTTCTCGGCGAACTGCTCGAAACGCGTGACCGGAGAGGCGTACGGCGGAGTGCCGTATCCGCGCAGGTCGGGGGCGAGCACCCGGCGGTCGTCGGAGAAGGTGTCGAGCTGCGGGTTCCACATCGTGTGGTCGAAGGGGTGGCCGTGGACCAGGACCAACGGGGTTGCTGTCGCCATGTGTTCGACCCTAGGTCGGCCCAACACATCGGTGCAATAAGATCTTTGCCCTCGGTGCAATCCCGGTGGCGAGGCAGAATCAGGACGGAGGTTCCATGACCGACTACCGGCGCATAGCCGACCGCATAGCCGCCGACATCACCGCCGGACGGCTCCGTCCGGGCGAACGCCTGCCTCCGCAACGGCAGTTCGCGCGCCGGTACGGCATCGCCGCGTCCACGGCGGAGCGGGCGTACGGCGAACTCGTGCGGCGCGGGCTGGTCGTCGGCGAGGTGGGCCGCGGCACCTTCGTACGGGCCGCGCCGGACGACCCGGCCGGCAGGGGGCTCACCGAGGAGGCGCCCGCGCCGGTCAACCTGGAGCTCAACTACCCCTCCGCGGAAGGCCAGTCCGAGCTCCTCACCCCCGCGCTCTCGGCGCTCCTGCGCCCCGACGTGCTGGCCGAGTCCCTGCGCCCGGCCGCCGCCACCGGCACCCCCGCGGCCCGCGAGGCCGCCGCCGACCTCCTCGCCACCCCGGGCTGGCGCCCGCGCCCCGAGCGGATCCTGTTCACCGGCAACGCCCGCCAGGCCGTCGCCGCCGCCCTCGCCTCGCTGGTCCGGCCCGGCGGCCGGCTGGGCGTCGAGCAGCTGACGTACCCCGTGGTCAAGGACATCGCGGCCCGCCTCGGCATCACGCTCGTGGCGCTGGCCACCGACGAGGAGGGCCTGCGCCCCGACGCGGTGGCCGCCGCGCACCGCGCCGCACCCCTGGCGGCGCTGTACGTCCAGCCCACCCTGCACAACCCGACGTCGGCCACCACGAGCCGCGAGCGCAGACGCCAACTCGCCCGCACCGTCGAGTACTTGGACATCCCTGTCGTGGAGGACCGGATCTGGTCCTTCCTCGCCGACACCGACGACCCGCTCGCCTCCTACGCCCCCGGCCTCACCCATGTCGTCGACGGGCTGTCCAAGCGGGTCGCGCCCGGGCTCACCGTCGGCTTCCTCGTCGTACCGCCGCGGCGGGTCGGGACGGTGGCGGACGCGGTGCGGTCCGGGGGGTGGAGCGCGGGGCGGTTCGCGCTGGAGGCCGGGGTGCGGTGGATGACGGACGGCACCGTGGACCGGCTGGTCGCGGCCAAGCGGGCGGACGCGGGGCGGCGGCAGCGGATCCTCGCGGCCGGGCTGCGCGGCTTCGCCGTACGGTCGGATCCGCGCGCGTACTACGCCTGGTGGGAGCTGCCCGCGCCCTGGCGGGCGGACACCTTCACGGCCGCCGCGGCCGCCTACGGCATCGCGGTCACCCCGGGGCCCGCCTTCGCCGTCGACCCGAGCCGCACGCCGGACGCGGTGCGACTCGGGCTCGCCTCGGCCCCGTTGGCGGACCTGGAGCGGGCGCTGGGCACGCTCGCCGATGTCGCCGCGCGGGGCGCGGGCCACTCCAACGGTCGCTCCGACGGCCGCTCCGACGGTCAGTCCAACAGGCCGTCGTAGTCGGGGAGCTTGTAGGTGGCGTCGGCGTAACCGCCGTCCAGGTCCGTCGTGTTGTTGCCGATGTTCGCGACGATGTCGTAGCCGTTCGCCTCGATCGCCTTGCGCTGCGAGGTCTTGAAGGTCTGGACGGACTGGCTGACCATCTGCGCGACCGTGCGGGCGTAGAGGCCGTCGACGGTGTAGCCGACGTTCTTCAGGTTCGACGTGGTCACCGAGTCGAAGAGGTTGCTGCGGGCGCTGATGAAGAACACGCTCAGGCCCTTGGCGTGCGCGTCCTGGGCGAGGGCGAGCACCGGCGGGGTGGCCGGGGTGTTGGTGCCGACGCCCTCGAAGTGGCTCTCCAGCGCGGTGTTGTCGATGTCGAGCACGATCGCGAGCTTGGCGCCCGAGGTGTTCGCGGCGGCCCGGGAGTCGATGTAGGTCTGCGCGGGACCGGTGACGGCGGCCACGTCGGTCAGCCACTGGGCCTCGGTGACGTCGGCGGCCTGCGCGGGGAGGGCGGCGGCGAGCGAGAGGGCCAGGCCGGTCATGGCGCCAAGGTGGAGGGCGATGCGTGTCATCGTGGGGGCTCCTCGGTTCACGGCGGCCGCGCGGCTGCTGCCCGCGGCCGGTCGTCACCCGACGCTGCCGGTTCCCGGCGTGGGCCGGGTGGCGGCCGGGGGATCACCCGGTGACACGATGGTCATGTTCTGGTCAGAAATCTGTGAATCCGGAGCGGGAGCCGTACGACCGCGCAGGTACGGGACGGCCCAGGTGCCGAGCGCGACCGTCAGCCCCACCGCCACCAGCAGCCAGGACGCCTGGCGCAGGGTGGCCGTCAGGGCGTCGTAGACCGCGCCCGCGGCCGGGCGGTGCACCGGGTCGCGCAGGTCGGCCAGGGTGAAATGGCGGCCGATCGCGACCGCGAGACCGAGCAGCGCGCCGCCCAGGGCGGTGCCGAGGGCGGTCGCGGTCAGCGCGCGGCGGCGGCAGGCGGCCACCGCGATCCCGGCGACGGCGAGCACGGCGGCTGAGACCGGCAGCCAGAAACCGGCGACTTCGAGCACGTCGTAGCCCCTTCGCAGACGGTCGAGTTCGGGCGCCGGGAGCACGGCGACCGTGGTGTGCGGCAGCGTCCCGTGGTCCACGGTGGCGAGGTCCACGGTCACCTCGTGGTGGCCGCCGTCGCGGATCGCCCTCAACACGGCCTGGTGGACTGCCCGGTTGCCCGCGTCCCAGGCGCCCGGGAAGGCCGCGGTACGGGTGAACTCCCTTGCGAACGGCCGTATCGGCGCCCCGAGTTCACTCGCCGCCGCGTCCGCGACACCGTCCTGGACGGCCGGGTCGGCGGCGAGCGGGGCGAGGGCGGTGACGTACCGGTCCGTGTCGGCGAGCCCGTACACCGCCCAGGCCGCGAGGGCGCCGAACGGCACGAGGAGGCAGGAGAGGGCGATCAGCACGGCCGACAGGGCGGTGCGGAGGCGGGCGGACCGGAAACGGGCGGACCGGAAACGGGCGGGCACCCTGCCAGGGAACGGCGCCGAAGGCGGCCGTGCGAGCGGTGGAGCTGCGGATTCCACCTTCCGGTGGAGGGTTCACCCGAACGGGTGTCTCATGGATCAAGGGGACATCAAGGGGATAAGGAGGCCGACCATGCGCACCACTACGGCCCTGCGGACCCTGGCCGTGGCCCTGCTCACCGGCGGAACGCTCGCCGTCTCGGCGGCGGGCGTCTCAGCGGCGGCAGCCCCGCCCACGTACACCGAAGGCCACGGTGGCGGCAGTCCGATCTGGGGCACCATCGTCTCCCGCACCGCCCTCAACGTCCGGGCGGCGCCCACCACGGACTCGGCGGTCGTCGACCGGCTGTCCCCGGGCAGCCAGGACCGCGTCGAGTGCATGGTCCGCGGGCAGAGCGTCAACGGCAACCCGTACTGGTACTGGTTCGTCGGCGCGCAGGGCTGGGTCAGCGCGGCGTTCGTCGACACCTACGGCGCCCAGGTGCCGTCCTGCGCGGACCCGTGCCCGCGCTGGAAGAACGACACCTGGGCCAACCCCGACTGGAACGACCCCAGTTGGTCCGGCTCCTGGGCGGCGTCGGCCTCCGGCACGAGCGCGTCGGGCTCGTGGAGCTGGAGCGCGGCGGGCTCGTCGACGTCGACGAGCCCGTGGAACTGGATACCGAGCGGGTGGTGAAGTCCCTGACGGACGGTGAGGGTTACCGGATGCGGTTCCCCTCACCGTCCTCCCGCGTGTAGTACCGGTAGAAGAACACCGCGAAGATCCCCGCGCTCACCACCGTCCCGATCGCCACGGACCGCAGCACGCTCTGCCCGGTCTGCGCGTACAGGAACCCGATCGCGGCCCCGGCGAACCCGGACTTCACCGCCGAGTGCAGCTCGCGCTTGAGCAGCGGAGCCCACGTCGCGACGGCCAGGCACAGCACGATGAACGCGATCGCCGTGACGAACCCGAACAGCACGTTCCAGCCGGTGATCGGCCCTCCGCCACGGCGGTTCGCGGCGGCCCAGTAGCCGTAGACGAGCCCGAGCACCACGGGAATCCCGATGCGCGCGGCCTGGTGCGTCCGCGCGTCGAAGATGTCCGGCGTACGGGGTGTGTGCGGTGTACGGCGTGTACGCGGTGTGCGGGGCATCCCACCGACGGGTGCGGCATGGGCCATGAGAGCACTCCTCTCGCTCCGAACCCCCGCCTTCCAGAGCACACCTGCGGGCAGCCCCTGGCAAGTCGGTGTACGACGTGCGTCCCGTACGCCCCCGTGTTTCGCTGGCCCCATGAGCACGGTCGGCCGGGGGCAGCTGCTCCGCCTGCGCGGCCGCAGCGTCGCCTGGCTGCCGCCCCTGCTGCTGCTCGCGGCGATCACGGTGGTCGACTTCAACACCGGCGGCGAGTTCCGGATGATCTCCTGGGTCGTCCTGGTCCCCGGTATCGCGGCCGCGATCTGCGGGGTCCGGGCGACCGCCGTCTTCGCCGCGCTCTCGCTCGTGACGTACTTCCTCGCCGACAGCGCCTGGCCCGGCCGCTACCAGTCCGGCCTGCCCGACTTCGTGCTCGTCGCCGTCGGCGGGGTCCTCGCCGTGCTGGCCTGCGCGGTCCGGGTGCGCGGCGAGCGCGCGATGCTGCACATGCGGGACGTCGCCGACACCACCCGCCGCACCGTGCTGCGCCCGCTGCCACCCGTGTGGGGCGGGCTTGAGCACGCGGAGGTGTATCTCGCCGCCGACAGCGAGGCCCGCGTCGGCGGCGACTTCTACGACATCCAGCCGGGCCTGCACGGCACCCGCGTCCTCGTCGGGGACGTGCAGGGCAAGGGGCTCGGCGCGGTGGAGGCGGCGGCCGCGCTGCTCGGCACCTTCCGCGAGGCGGGGTACCACGAGCCGGACCTCGCGACCGTCGCCGAGCGGCTGGAGACCCGGATGCACCGGCACGACATCCATGTCACCGCCCTCGGCCGCGACGACGGCGACCGCTTCGCCACGGCGGTGCTGCTGAACTTCCCCGCGGTCGACACGGGGGTGGTGGAGGCGATGGTCTTCGGCCACGAACCCCCGCTGGTGGTGGGCGAGTCGGGCGTACGACCGCTGCTGGCGGGGGACGGACTGCCGCTGGGGCTCGCCGGGCTGGCGTCGGAGGGCCCGCCGCGCGTGCACCTCGTGCGGGTGGCCCCCGGCGAGACACTGCTGCTGACGTCCGACGGCGTGACGGAGGCGCGGGACGGCACCGGGGCGTTCTACGTGCTCGCCGAGGAGGTGGCCCGGGCGGTGGCCGCGGATCCGCGTACGGTCGAGCCGGAGCGGCTGGTGACGGTCGTCCGGGACGGCACGTTGCGGCACTGCGGGGGCCGACTGGCCGACGACACCACGGTGTTCGCGGTGCGGCGGGTGAACCGGCCTGCCCGAAAGGGACGTTTGCAGTCCTGAGGGCGTTCTTTGCACGCGCAGCGGTTAACGTGCTGCGGTACTGATCGACGGGGGAAGGGGAGGGACCGATGCCCGGGACCGTGCTGCTGCTCGCCGCCTCACCGGCGGGCAAGGGCTGTCTGGTGGACGCGGCGTCCGTGCTTCCGATCCTCGCGGCGGTGGCGCCCTCGGTGCTCTCCGGTACGGACACGGCGAACGTGATCGAGCTGGCGGACCCGCTGGAACCGCAGGCCGTCCTGACGCGCCTGCGCGCGGCGGCGGCAGCGCCGGGGCCGTTGACGGTCTACCTCACCGGCCAGCTCGCGCTGGACCGCCGCCAGCACCTCCCCCACCTGGCACTGGCCCGAACCACCCCCTCGACGGTCCGCTACACGGCCCTGCCGTGGCAGTGGATCCGCGAGGAGTTCCGGCTGCGGGCGCCCGGGGCGACGACCCTCTTCGTCGACCTGCACGCGGACGGGGAGGCGTGGGAGTGGCTGCGCACGAACGCGCTCGACGCGGGCCGCAACAACGTGGTCTACGGCCGGGTGGCACCACCGCCGTCCCGCCGCACCCTGTCCACCCCCACCTACATGAAGGCCCTGGCCACGATCCTCCGCAGCGGCCACCGCCCTGCTCCGCCGGACCTCCACCACCAGACGCTCGCCCGCCTACGCGACGAACCGGCTACGAACCTGGTCCTGTCGGGGGCGGGGTATGTGGCGGGACCGGGTGCGGTGGGCCGGGGGGCGTTCTCGGGCGGGGCGGGACAGGCCGGGGTGCCCGGGGCGGCGACGCAGGGTCCGGTGGTGGGTGGGAACGGGGCGCCGGGTCGCCCGGTCTCCGGTGGGGCGGGGCGGGTTGTGCCGGGGGGTGGGGCGACGCCGACGTTGATTCTGGGCGGGGTGGGGCAGGTCGCGGCGCCGGGAGGAGGGCCGTCGGTCTCGACGCAGGGAAGGCCGTCGCCTGGAGGTGTGCCGGCGGTTCCGGTACAGGGAGGGACGCCGTCGGTGCCGTTGCCTGGAGGGGCGTCGCAGGGTGCGGCGTCGGGAGGGGCGTTGCCGTTGCCGGTGCCTGGAGGGTCCTCGCAGGGAGGCCCGCCTTCGGTGCCGCTGACTGGAGAGGCGCCGCGGGTTGCCGCACCGGGAAGCACGGGCGGCCCCACCGACGCACCGCCCCACGCTTCCGCCGGCACACCGCCCCACGCTTCCGCCGGCGCGCCGCCCCACGCTTCCGCCGGCGCGCCGCCCCACGCTTCCGCCGGCACGCCGTCCCCGACTCCCCCCGGTGGACCGACCCTGGCTCCCACCGGGCCGCCCCCGGCCACGCCGCAGCCCACGGAGAGGCCCGCGTCGGCACAGCCTGCCGAGATCCCCGCTCCGGGCTTGGCCGCCGCCACGACTCCTACCTCGCCGCAGGCACCCGGGGCCGCCATGTCCGCCCCGCTCCCCACGGCCCGGACGTCCACGCGCACTCCTGAACCCCCCACCTCTCCGCAAGCCCCGACCACCCCCGCCCCTGCGTCGACGTCCGCTCGCGAGGTGCTCGCGGCCGGGCCGGCTTCCGTGGCTCCTGCCTCCGCGCCGGTCCCCGAGGGGCCCGCCCCTACGCAGCCCCCCACGCTCCCCACTCCCGCGCCAACTCCTCCGGCATCCGCCTCCGCCCTGGCTCCCGCCACCCCTGCTGCTGGCTCGCTCCCGTCGGCGTCAGTCTCTGCGCGGGCTCGTGGCGCCGTCCCCGCGTCGACTCCTCCGGCATCCGCCCCCGCCCAGGCTCCCGCCGCCCCCGCTCTCGGACCGGTCCCGTCGGCGTCACCCCCCGCGCAGGCTCGTGGCACCGCCCCCGCTCCCCTCCCTTCGGCCTCCCTCCCCGCCCAGGCCCCCGCCGCCCCCGCCACCCCCGCACCCCCGTCGACCCCCGCACCCCCCACCCCGAACCCCACCTCCCCCCAACCCCCCGTCCGCCCCGCCGCCCCCACCGCCGTACCCCCCTATCCCTCGCGCCCCCCTCAGGTGGGTGTCCCCACTGGCCCCCATTCCGGATCGGGGCTGCCCCCCGTGCCCCCCGGATTCGCCCCCGTCTCCGACGACGATCCGCATACCCGGATCACCGTCGCCGTGCAGGGTGGGCGGCATCAGGAGGCTGATTCGTTGGCCATGGGGTATGAGCAGGTGGCGTTGAGGGCGCATGGGCCGGGGTCGGAGCAGGCTCTGCACTGGACGGAGGTCCGTGCGGATCTCGCGATGTTCGCGGGGGATCCGGGCCGCAGCTGTCGGCTGTGGCTGACCGTGGCCGGCGCCCGTCTCACCGCCGGCCAGGCCCCCGACGCCCCCGCGGTCGAGGCCGCCGTGGACCGTGCCCACCACCAGTGGGGCCGCGTCACCGACCCCACCCGCGCCCACGAACTCGGCATCGTCCTCGCCGGCCTCCGCCTCCGCGTCCCCGGCCGGCAGGAAGGCGCCCTGGACCACATCCAACGCCAGCTGAAATCCCTCACTCACTAAAAGCCGCTAGAAGCCACCAGAACCCGTAAGGAATTGTTTGCCCTGTTGGAACGGGTGGCCGGTCAACCCACGGGCTCCCAGGATCGTGCCGTCAGCGACCCCCACCCCCTCCGACAGGAGCCCCCATGCGCCCCACCGCGCGCCCCCGCCGCATCCTCGCCGCCCTCGCCCCCGCCGTCGCCCTCCTCCTGATCCCCTTCTCCGCCGGGACGGCCAGTGCGAACACCAGCCCCGGCTGGGGCGACGACAAGCCCGACGTGATCTGGGACTGCAACCACGGCAGGACCGACCTGTGCCAGTACCACGAGGTGAACGCGTGGACGTCCCTCGGCAAGCGGCGCCAGGTCTCCAACGTGATCAACAACTGCGCGAGCAACCGCGATCTGACCCTCACCCGTACCGACACCGACACCACGAACACCGAGTACTCCTTCTCGCAGTCGACCTCCGTCGAGGTGTCCGTCGGCTTCAGCGACAAGATCGAGGAGGGCGTGAAGGCCAGCACGTCCCAGTCCGAGACCTGGACCGTCGGCAGCACCCACACCGCGACCGAGACCCACACCTCGACCATCCCGGCAGGGCAGCGCGGCGCCTGGTGGTTCGCGCCGTACGTCCACCACTCGCAGGGCTGGCTGGAGGTCCACTACGGCAAGCGCAAGGACGGCCACTACTTCTGGTACTACCCGGGCAGGGGCAGCACCGGCGTCCACGTCGACACCCCCGTCTCCCTGAAGGGCAACGGCGAGCTGAAGGGCCAGTTCTACTGGGCCACCTGGAAGTGCTGACCCACGGCACCCGCGTCGACCTCGAAGGCCTCGCCCCCGGCGGGGCCTTCACCCGTACGGCGCACGCCACCACGCCCTCACCGCCGTACCGCTGCTATCCACGAGGGAGGGGGATCGTAGCCAGCGGACGCACCCAGCGAAGGAAGGCCCTCCCATGGCCGAGCCCGTCTCCACCCTCTCCATAGACTTCACCCAGGGTCTCAACGACGCCTGGTCGAAGGTCGCCCAGTTCGTGCCCAAGCTCGTGGCCTTCCTGGTCATCCTGGCCATCGGCTGGTTCGTGTCCAAGATGATCGCCCGCGTCCTGGACCGGGTCCTGCGCAAGGTCGGCTCCGAGCGGCTGTCCGAACGCGCGGGCACGCAACGGCTGCTGCGCGACTCCAAGTACGACATGACGGGCATCGTCTGCAAGATCGTCTACTACGCGCTGATGCTGGTCACCCTCCAGCTCGCGCTCGGCGTCTTCGGCACCAACCCCGTCTCGACGATGATCAACGGCATCGTCGCCTGGCTGCCGCGGGCGATCGTCGCCGTGGTCCTGGTCGTCGTCGCGATGGCCATCGCCAACGCCGTCCGCACCATCGTCTCCGGCGCGCTCGCCTCGGTCTCCTACGGCCGTACGGTCGCCACCGTCCTGTGGGCCGGCATCCTCGCCCTCGGCGTCATCGCCGCGCTCGGCCAGGCGGGCATCGCCACCGCGGTCACCCAGCCCGTCCTGTACGCGGCTCTCGCGACCTGCGCCGGCATCCTGATCGTCGGCGTCGGCGGCGGCATGATCACGCCGATGCGGCAGCGCTGGGAGCGCATGCTGACCACGATGGAGGCCGAGTCGACCCGCGCCAAGGGCAGCATGGCCGCCTACCAGGCGGGCCGCGAGGACGCCCTCACGGGCCAGCCGGCCCGGGAGCGGGAGCGCACGCAGATGCCGGGCGACACGGGCATGCGCGGCGGCACGGACATGCGCGACCCGGGCATGCGCGGCGACCTGCGGGACCCCGGCGACATGTGACGCCGCGCGCCTGCCCGGTGTACGCCAAGGTGTACACCACCCCCTTGGGGAGGGGGTCGATGTTCAAGGTCAGCGGTACTGTACCGGGCTGGTCGACATCC
>NZ_JBEYVC010000100.1:0-37828 GCF_040643855.1 Streptomyces sp. NPDC047072
TCAGGGAGCAAGCAGCGGCAGCTGATGCACGCCCCGGGCAGACACCCGCGCGTTCACGAACCTTGACCGGCTACACCACGTGGCGGGACACCATCCGCCAGCAGGCAGCGGCCAGACGAGCGTCGTGCGACGCAACGGGATCGGCGGCAACGGACACCAGACCCCGCACTTCGCGTGCGCACTCATCGAGCAGCTCAATGGCCTGGCGGGCACGGGCTTTCCGAGCACGGAAGGGAGCCAAGGGGTGTATCAATGGGGCGAGCGCCATCCGGACGCGGCCGAGCAGCAGTTCCAGTTCGGCGGCGTACGGGGCAGGATCACCCTTCGGGTCTCCAGCAAGGCGAGCGGTCGCTTCAGCGGTGGCCGCGTGAACGCAGTGCAGTGCCCGCTGGATCCAGGCATCGTTCGTGGCGTGCGTGGTGACCGGCAGAACGAGGGCCACGGCCAGGGCGGCACACAACGCGCCCACACCGGTCTCTGCAAGACGGAGCCCGAGCAGGCTGGGGTCCAGCACACCCAGCAGCCCGTAGAGCAGGCTGGCCATAACCGTCACTGCCAGCATCATCCAGGAATACGAGACGGCGGCGGTATAGAAGATGCCGAAGACGCAGACGGCAACCAGGGCAGCCGTCGGCGCGGGCGCGCCATGCAGCGGGATGGCGACGAGCAGGCCTACGGCTATACCGATCACAGTTCCGAGGACCCGGCGGAAACCGCGGACCAGGGTTTCGCCGCGAGAAGCCGTGTTGACGAAGATCCACCAAGCAGTGCCGACGGCCCAGTACCAGCGCTCTTCGGAGAGCAGCTGCCCGACCAGAAGCGCGAGGGCCGAGGCCGCAGTGGCCTGGAAGGCCTGACGGGTGGTGGGCCGCGCCAACCCACTGCCCGGCAGGGCCGGCGGGGCTGCCGCGGGTGGGGTGTGACGCTCGATGGGCCAGAGCGCGAAGCGCGTGGCCCCGGCCGCGAAGAGGGCAAGGCCCACAGCGGTGTACAGCTCGGATAGCTGAGCGGGAACCGCGTGCAGGAACTGCGCGATGAAGAAGTTCATGAACGCGAAGATCCCGAGCGCGTGGCCGCGCGGGCCCCAGCGGCGGGCATAGACCCCACCGAAGACAATGGCCAACAATGCGGCGTCACGGGCCGGGGTGATGCCATGCAGTGTGGCGGCGAGCCCAAGCACGGGGAATCCGGCGATGGGAAGGAGGGCGGTGGTGATCCGCTGGTCGCGGACGGTCGCATCGGTGACCGTGAAGAGAGCGAGCAGTGCCGCGAGCCCTCCGGTGATCGACGCGGTGAGCGACAGCCCGCACAGTTCGGAAACGGCGACGGCGACGGCAACACCGATGACAGCGCGAGCCGCGCTCCGCAGCCTCAAGCGCCCCGGGTCCGGAGCCACAAACATCCTCTTCACGGCGGTGCGCCGCCCCCCTTGCAGTGGTACGCGTCCTGCCCACGGTCGTCCCAGGTGACGGACAACAAGCAGGCACGACGAAGGCACCGCGGCCCGGACCCGGCCTCGTCGCCGTCCGGCGCTACGCGGCGCCGCAAGTACATGGATTCAGGCAAAGATAACCACCATCAAGCCCACCGGCTCAACTGTCGCGCCATCGACTGTGCCAATGGTGCAGCTGATCAGCCTCAGCGCCGACCGATGGTAAGCCAATGGATCAGGCTTCGCCCCAGGCCCTGGCCGTACTCCTACGGACTCCGGAAGCCACGGGCCACGTCACTGTCGAGCGTCCGCGAGCCGACCGCGTATAGCAGCGAGTCCCCGGTTACGGAAACCGGGGATGCTCCGGAACATAGGTGTCGTCCGTGTGCGACACGTGGCAGTACGCACTGCGGACCATGTGTGGACCGAGACCCGCCCAAAGGACTTCAATGCTCAACGCCGTGAACACCCCTCCTGATGGCATCCAGCCTTCGCCGAACCCTTCCAAGAGGGCCCGCCGAGTGGAGCCCGTCCTCATGGATACCAAGGAGCTCGCAGCGATGCTGAACATGTCGGCAAGTTGGGTCTACCGGGAAGCCGCCAAACTGGGGCTAAAGGGCTACAAACTGGGCAAAGGTCGAAACGCCAAGGTCATGTACAGGAAGACGGAGGTCCATAAGTGGCTTGAGCAGCAGAAGATCCACTGAGGCAGAGGAATCCCGCCGACGCCCACAGCCGAGATCGGCCACGAGGGCCAGACGGCAATAGGGTCGTCAGCATCAGATGGGGAGCTAGCCGGTTGGCAGTCTCCCTGTGGATTGCGTCCGTCAGGCTCACACCACTCGGATTGCACTCCCGGCATCGCCACGGCTCTCGTGGGCTGCATAGCCGTCTTCGGCATCCGCCGCCCGGCGGTGAAGATCCTCGACAATGCAGTGCGCAGCAGACACCGCGGCGGAACCCACAGCTACAAGGAGTAAGGCCGAGCCGGAGGTCGAAGACGGTCATCCCGGGTCCGGCTTTTTGTCCGAGGTAGGCGTCCACGAGGCCTGGCAGGTGACCATGGATCGGTTGCCCAGCGGCATGGCGACACAGCACGGTCAAGCACATCGTGACCATTTGCTCCCACGGGTCACCAGATGTCGTGTCGGCCAGGAGGCTTGCGGCGCGTCTTTCGTCACCCGTGACGATGCCTGCCACGACGGCGACTTGGCGACCGTCCAACCCCGCTTGCCCACACCTCGGTGAGCTTCGATGTGTGCCCGGGCCTCGACCCAACGTCTCTCGCTCGTGAGTGTCCGTGTGCCTTCAGCGAGGAGCACACGCCACTGCCAGCCACGGACCTCGTCGCGGTCCTCGTCGGTCGCAGTGAGGTCCGCCGGAATGGCGACGTCCTCGAACTGGGCGGCTACGCCCACCTCGACGGCCTGGTACAGGTCGAACGATCGCCGGCGTCCTTCGTCTCCGTGGCCGGCACGAATCTGCAGGCGGGCGAGGTTGACAACCGGCTCCAGCGCCCGGAATTCACTCATGCCGGGCAGAGCTGAGGTCGGTGAGCAGCACGCCGGCCGCCGACCTGTCGGACGCGCGGACGAGGCCCGGATAAACGCGCGCTGCGAGTGCGGCCGCGCGGTAACCAGGTGCGGACACCGGGGTACGGTCAGGTATCCGTCCCAGGAGCGCCTCGAGGACGGCGTCGAACTGCAGCGTGCCGTAGCAGAACAGAAGATCGGGGCCTTGCATCAGTCGGTCCCGCCGATGTGGAGTCTCAGACATTGGGCTTCCACTCGTCGTCGAGCATCGAGTGCACGACCGAGTCACGCCACCGGCCCGCCTTCTGGATGTGGGCACGAATGGTGCCTTCCTGGACCATGCCTGCCGCTGTCATGGTCTTCGCCGACGCTTCGTTGAGCGGGGAGCGCGCGCCCCAGATGCGATGCAGGCCAAGGTCTTCGAACCCGAGGCCCAGTAGTAGGCGGACGGTCTCCAGGCCGTAGCCAACACCCCAGGCCTCCGGGCGCAGCGCGAAGCCGAACGTGGCTGCGCGCTGCTGGTGGGGGTCCATGGCGAGTCGTCCAAACCCGATCAGCGTGTTCGTGTCCCGCTCGATGACGGCGAGCGCGTACTCGCTACGCGGCTCCGCCGTGGCCGAGGCGATGGATCGGGCGACGATCTGGCTGACCTGCTCGCGGGTACGCGGCTCGAACGACAGGTGCTCCGTTGCCTCTTGGTCACCGTAGATGGTGAGCACCGCATCGACGTCGTCGATGGTGAGCTCGCGGAGACTGAGGCGCTGACTGGAACGTTGGACCGGATACATGCCGGGCACCCTACCGCTGGCTTCCCGAGGGGAGCGCTGGCCGACGGGGCGCGTATACCGCGATCTCCTCCCGCAGGTCGCGGGCGACAACGGCGGTGCGGGCACTGGTGGTCAGGAGCGCCTGCCGTACACGCTGGGCGGAGACGACGATGCCGTTGTTCCGGTGCGTGGTCGGGAGGTCCAGGACGGGGCGGATGGCCTCTGCGGCGCCGTCCACCTCTCCGTTGTAGAGGAGAACAAGAGACTGGTTGCACTGGGCCCCGGCCAGGTCTCCGAACGCCCAGTTCGGGTTGTCGATGTCGCTGAAACCGCGTACGGCCAGTTCTGCCTGCACCGTGAGTTCCGCATCGCCGTGGCCCAGTAGCGCCTCGGACTCCACGGCGTAGTACGCCTGCTTCTCCTGCGAGTAGGTAAGGAGTCCGCCGAGCTGGTCAAGGTCGTCCAGGACGACGCTCCCACGCCGGTCGATCGCCGCCCGGTTCGCCGTCCGGACGGTCCCCTCGTCGCCCAGGACGGCCGCAGCGCGTGCCTGGAGGCCGAGGAGCCACAACCCGACGGTGCCGTTGAGATTTGAGGAGAGGGCCGCCCCCTTCTGAGCGTAGAACAGGGCGTCCCCGGGCCGGTCTGCCCAGTATTCGATGAGAGATTGCAGACCGTTGACGAGAGCCATGAGGCCTGGGTGCTCGGCGTCCTTGGCGAACGCGCCGGCGAGCAGGCTCATCGTCCTGGCCTGTTCCCGGTCCTCCATGTCGTTGAAGCCCTTGGCTACGAGGAAGGCCAGCACGCCGGCCATGAAATTGAGGTCGCTGAGCTGTGACGGGCGGTGCTTGCCCGTTTCCAGATTGAAGATGACCTGGTCCTGGGCGTCCAGCAGGTCGTCCCAGATCGCCGCCAGCGGTACACGGGGGTAGTCGTGGACCAGCCGGGCAACCTGGTCGTGCAGCACCGGGAGGGTGTTGTCCCCGACCCTTTCGCGGTCGGCCTGGAGAACGTAGTTCCTCGCGCGTCGAACGGCCATTGCGCCGCTCCTTTTCATCTCGCTCAGGTCCATGCCGGGTTCGGCATGGGATGCAATGGGCGACGTGCCGACCAGGGGGACGAAGTCCGGGGCGGCTCCCTCGGGGACTTCGGTCCACAGGTCGTCGATGCTGTAGCCGAGCATTTCGACGATGACCTGGCGGAAGGTCTTCTGAGGCTTGCGCCCCTCGTAGATCCATCCCTCGAAAGTCTTCGGGGCAGGGTCCACGTTCGTCAGGCCGAGCCGTTCGGCTGCCCTCCTGTACGGCGGAAGGAACTCGTCAGCGCTGCGAATGCCGCGCCTTTCGAGTTCGAATCGGAAGAACAGCACGGTGCCTCCCATCACATCCGCCTAGCACGTCACTGCTCCAACGTTAGAGCGCTGTCCTCATCAAGTTGCCCCATACAGACGCTACTTATCGGTTCCGAGGTCAGTCCGAGGAAGAGCCGAGGAGAACCGTCAACTTTCCGCCAAACGCCGAGGACGGTCTGGGGGTAGAGCCGTCTGCACACCGTTGCAACGCTCGTAACAGCCCTCGCTGAGAGTGCCCGAACGTGCACATTCATGGACCAGGGAGTTCCCCCAATGCCCCCCAGCAGAGTTGCCGGAGCGACGACAGCCGTACGGACGCCTCGCGTTGCCCTGCACCGCGATGGGGACCTGATGAGCGAGAGATTCAGGGTCGCCCCCCGCCGCGGCAACGCACCAGCGCGCGACGAGGACACTTGCCGGGTCGGAATGATGCGGCGAATCGCCGCCGCGCGGCTCAGGTACTGCGGACTGGACACGCTAATCGACGAAGTGACGGTCATCGTCTCCGAGCTGCTCACCAACGCGGTGCAGCACAGCGGCACCACGGAGGTCGCCCTGAGCCTCAGCGTCCGAAACGGCTTCCTGCGAGTCACCGTCACCGACGGTATGCCAGGGGCCGCCACACGCAAGGACGTCGACGAGAACGCCGAATCGGGTCGCGGCCTCGCCCTGCTCGAGGCTCTCGTGGCGGAGCACGGCGGAACCTGGGGCACCAGCGACGACGGCGCGAAGACCTGGTGCGACCTCACGATCCCTGGAGGGGGGTCCTGATGGTCGCAGTGACAGCCGACGTAGCCGCCCAACTCCTGAGCCGTCGTGCATCCAACGATCGCGAGACGGTGGGGATGTTCCTCGCAGGCCTACGCCGCTCCCTCGCTCACGAGGCCATCACCGACGAGCTTTACGACGACCTAGAGGCCGTACTCGGTGAGCACGCCCACCCGGCTCCGCACGAAACCGCGGAGATCGCGGGGCGGTTCCGGAAGGCGACAACGACGCTCGTGGAGATCGTGCCGCACCTCGTGCAGCCGTACCCCGTCAATGAGATGCGCCACCTGATCTACCTGAGCGCCGAGCACCCGGGCCCTGATAGCGCCCATAGTCACGTCCGCCGACTAGCCCTGGCCATCCTCGCGCTCCTGGACCTGATGGGAGATGACGCCGCGTGACGACCTGCCTCCCGCTCTCCCAGATCCCCGTCATGCAATCGAGAGAGAAGAACCGTTCCATGCGCACAGCAACCGAATCCCACCTGATCCCCTTCATCACCCAGAGAGAAGGGGAAGAGGCCGCGCCGGACAACCTCCTCATCGTCCAGCACGCATCCGGCCCTCGGCTCTACTACGGGGATGAGGACGCCAAGGGCAGGGACCGGCCGATACGAGGCGTTCTGTGGGCGCGTTGCAGCTTCAACCCCGTGGACGAACACGAGATGCCGACAGGTAAGCCGCAATGGAAGTTCATGCACCCGTACCGGCAGATGCTGATGATGCAGGCCATGCGCTGCCAGGTCTGTACGCAGCCGACGCGAACCCCGCTGGGCTTCACCTTCCTTGCCGGTCCCAAAGATCACGACCTCACGCAGGCTGAGATCCGGACGAACCAGCCTCCCGTGTGCCACAAGCACGCCCGCGCTGCCGCCGGACTGTGCCCGCACCTCGAGAACCCAGTGGTCTTCCTCGCGAGGAGTGCCCCTCTTTACGGGGTCCACGGCACCCTCTACGGCCTCGACGCCGACAAGAAGGTGCGTGTCGTCGCGCAGCCGGACGAGGCCCTGCCCTTCGGGCACCCGAACCTGCCCACTCTGCTGGGCTCCCAACTGATCCGCCGCCTGAGCTCCTTCCAAGTCCTCGACCTGGACGAGCTGCAGCGGGCGCTGACGTTGGCCGCATAGATCCCGTCCGGCGGTCCGGCTGCCTCCCCCTAGGCCCAGACCGTCGGACGGCCAAACCGCCCGCCCCCGACCTGGAGAGTGCTTCTTGCTCACGGCACCGACATTCAGCAGCGTCGAAGGCGCCTACCTGGCCCTTCTCCGACTGGCCACCGAGGAAGCCGAACACCACATTGCAGCCCGAGGTAACGAGGCCCGTGAGGTCATCGGCGTGGGGTTCCGCCTCACTGACCCCCGTCAGCGTCTGCCGTACCTGGCCGAGCGCAAGGCGAACCCGGTGTTTCAGTTCGCGGAAGCGCTCTGGTACCTCGCCGGGCGCCGGGACCTGGAAATGATCGGCTACTACGCCCCGTCAATGCGTGCCAGTAGCGTCGACGGCGTCCGCCTCGGCGGATCCGCGTACGGCCACACCCTGTTCAGCCCCGCCAGCAGCACCAAGCAGTCGCAGTTCGACGAGGTGGTGGAGTTGCTGCTGAACGAACCCGACAGCAAGCGCGGATATCTCCCCGTCTTCAAGGCGAAGGAACTCACCGACCGCAAGAACCCGGACGTCGCCTGCCTGGCCGGCCTGCACTTGCTCCCGCGGGACGGGCAGCTGCACATGGTCTGCAACATGCGCGCGAACGATCTCGATTGCGGCCTGCTGTCCGACGTCTTCTCCTTCACGATGATCCAGGAGTACGCGGCCATCCAGCTAGGCCTCGAGCTCGGCACGTACACGCATTTCATCGGGTCCGCCCACGTCAACGACCGCAACGCCGAGCGCGTCAAGCGCGTCCTGGACGAGGTCGACTCCCGTCCCGCGGCGCCCGACTTCCCGTTCCCGGCGATGCCGGATAGCACCGAGGGCGCGACCATCGCGCACGTCTTGCAGCACGAAGAGGCGTTGCGCACGAACCAGCTCAAGTACAACGCCGAACACATCCGCGGCCTGGGCCTGGCTCCGTACTGGGAGCAGGTGGTCATGCTGTTCGAGCTGTACCGGCAGATCCAGCACGACCAGACCGCGGCCGTCGACCCGGGTCTCCTGGACGCGCTCCACCCCGGCCTGCGCTGGCTCATGGAACGCAAGTGGCCGGCCTGCGCTGCCGCCCCGGACGGGAGCCTGCGATGAGCGGGAACGGGAAGCCGAGGAGCGGCGCCGTGGTGGACGGCGTCGACTTCGATCGCCGGGCCGTCATCCTGTGCAAGCCGGACGCTGTGGCCCGAGGTCTGGTCCACCGGATTCTGGGGATGATCTCCGATGCGGGCATCGCGGTCTCGGACCGCATGGACCTGGTGGCCCAACCGTGGCAGCCGCACGTCGTCTACCGGGATCTGCTCGCCGATACCGGCCGCCGAGACTTGCGCGACCTGCCCGCCTACATCGACGCGGCGTATGCGGGACAGACGGTCACCGTCGCCCTGGCCCACGGCGAACCCGACGTCCATGCCCGGCTCCGACAGCTCATCGGCCACACCGATCCGACCCTGGCGGTGCCCGGCACGATCCGCAGCGAACTCGGCGACGACAGCATCGCCGCCGCGCGAGCGGAGAAGCGCCTCGTCCGCAACCTGGTCGACACCTCGGACGATCCGGCCGGAGCCCGCCGGGAGTACGGCACCTGGTACGGGCCCGGCTGCAGGCTGCGGGTCTCTGACTTCGACCGCTGCTCCGTGATCCTTTGCAAGCCGGACGCCGTGCAACGCGGCCTGGTCGACGCCGTACTCGAGCGGATCGCCGCCGCCGGCGTCACCGTTGCAAGCCGCCTCGACGTCACTGTGCAGCCGTGGCAGGCCCACGTGCACTACTGGGATCTCCTGGTGGACGCCAACTGGTTCCCCGACCGGGACATCCCCCAAAGCCTGGACGACGCCTTTGCCGGAAAGCCGGTGACCGTGGCCCTCGCCTACGGGGAGCCCGGCATTCACGCCCTACTGCGCCAGTTGATCGGGCACTTCGACCCGACCCGGGCCGCAGCCGGCACGATCCGCGGCGACTTGGGCAACGACAGCCTCGAGGCTGCCCTCGCCCAGAAGCGCCTCGTGCACAACCTCGTCCATACCTCGGACGACCCGGACTCCGCCCGCCGTGACTTCGGCACCTGGTTCGGCGCCGCCCGCCGCGGACTGCTCACCTCCCCAACCGGCATACCGCTCCAGCCCACCCACGCCGACCGCTGACCACCCCGGCACAGGAGGATCCCATGACCGCTCCCGCCGTACCTCGCCGTCTGCTCCCGCTCCTGACCGCCGAGCAGATCGGCGAGTTGAGGCCCGAGCTCGCCGACGTGATCGAGTACCGCAAGTCAGGCCTGTCGGTGAACCACATCGTCGGCTGTCCGCTGGAGTGCGGCTACTGCGTCCGCCACGTCTTCGAAAACTTCGCCATGAAGACGCCGAAGCGCCTGATGACCGATGAGGCTGCGGTCGCCGCGCTCGTCAGCCACCGGTACTTCCGGCCTCACAAGACGCCCATCCAGTTGTTCAACCGAGCCACCGACCCGATGCTGCCCGTGGTCAAGCCGCACCTCTTCGCCGTACTGCGGATGCTCGACGAGCAGGGGCTGACGAACCACATCCTGATCATCACCCGGTGGCGGGTGAGCGCCGAGGACTGCGCCGTCCTCAACGCCTTCCAGAACCTGCGGCTGACGGTCCTGGTCACCCATTCCGGCATCGACAACCCGGCCATCGAGCCGGTGAACTCCTCCATCGCCGCCGACAGCCTGCGCATGCTGTTCGAGCACGCGGAGCGGTACAGGACCGTCCTGTACTGGCGGCCGATCGTGCCGGGCCTCAACGACTCCGACGAGCACATCGAGCGGGCCCGCGAACTGTCTCTCCACGCGCACGCCACCGTGTTCACCGGCCTGTTCTTCCGCACGCAGATGGCCGCGTACTACGAAGAGCACGGCCTGCCGATGCCGTACGACTCCACGGCCCGGCGGAAGATCATGCCGGAGCAGGCCGAACAGCGGGTCCTGGGCGCCTACGAGTCCAGGAACGAGCCCACCGGTGCCCCCTGGGGAACCTTGTTCCTCAAGACGAGCTGCGGCGTCGCCTACGCCTGGGGAGAGGCCGATTACAACGGCCACTTCGGCATCAAAGAGTTGTGCCGCATCTGCCCGCCCGAGCAGATCGCCCTATGCGCCAAGCCGTGGGCCAAGCCCCGCCTGGAGGACGTCACCCGCGAGGCGCTCGCCCTGGGCGCGATCGGCGACGTTGAGGTCAACGACCGTGCAATCGTCGTCGAGGGACTGGACGAACCGCCCCGCTACTTCCTGCAGCACGGGTTCGGCTACCAGTGCCACGACCGCGACAAGCCCCACCAATACCGCCAGCACGGCCGGGCCCCCATCGGCTGGGAGGCGGAGGACGGACCCACGAGCTCATGAACTTCGCCACCTGGCCCCCGTTGCTCGTCGTCGACGTCGAAGGCAACGGGACCAACCCACCCGACCTCGTCGAGATCGCGGCCCTGCCCATCAGGGACGGCCGGCCGGACACATCCACGGCTAGGGCGTGGCTGATCCGTCCCCCTCGCCCGGTGACGGCGCACGCCGCGAGTATTCACGGCCTGACCATGGACGTCCTGGAGAACCAACCCAGGTGGCCGCAGATCGCCGACACTGTCCACGGCTACCTCGGCACCACGTGGATTGCCGCCCACAACGCACACGTCGAGTACCGAGAGCTGGGCCGCCACCTGCCGGGATGGGCGCCAGCCGGAGCCATCGACACCCTCCGCCTCGCCAAGGCCACATACAAGGACCTGCCCGCCTACAGCCTCGACGCGCTGATCAAGCACGTCCAGCCAGACCTGACACAGGCCCCGCGCGCGGGTCGGCACCGCGCGACGTACGACGCGTACGCCACGGCTCAGCTCCTGCTCGCCATGGCCGCCGAATACGACACCTGGGACCAGCTCATCGCCGCCGCAGTGCCGCCGAGCCTGCCCGGCGCCCCCGAACCAGAAAAGGACCCCACCCTGTGGTGACTCCCATCCAGCCCACCCGTATTGGCGTGCTCGGCACCCACTCCACCGGCAAGACGACGCTCTGCAAGCGCATAGAGATGGAGCTGCGCGCCCAAGGGGTCACCGTGGCGCGCACCGGCCGACTCGCCAAGCGCGCCGCCGCGGCCGGCCTGCCGAAGATGCAGCATCACACGGCACAGTCCACCGAGTGGGTCATCACGCAGGGCATAGCCGAAGAGATCGGCGGGGCCGCGAAGGGCGCCGAAGTCGTCCTCATCGACCGGGCAGCCCACGACGCCATCGCCTATTTCCACGCTGCACTGGAGTACCGCGGACAAGTCGCGCCGCGGCTCGAGCGCGAACGCCTCCTCGCGCTCGCCTCCACGCAGCTACCGAAGTACGACCTGCTGTTCGCGACGGTGCTCGACGAGAGCGTGCCCGTCGATACCAGCCACGCCTACGACGCCCGCTATCGACGGTTGGTCGACCAGCACGTGCACCGTCTCCTGGCCGATGACGACATCCCCCACCAGCGGGTTACCAGTGATCCCGACAGCCAGGCGCACGCGATCGAACAGGCCCTGCAGCTCTGCCTGAAGGAGGCCGCCGCATGAGCGCAACTCCGCCAGCCGGCGCCATCACCATCGCCGGGAAGACGGTCTCTCGCCTGGGGTTCGGCACCATGCGCCTGACCGGGCCCGGTACGTGGGGAGACCCCGTCGACCGCGATACCGCGCTCAGCGTGCTCCGGCAGGCCGTGCACACGCACGGCATCACACACATCGACACCGCGGACGCCTACGGCCCGCACACCGTCGAGTACCTGATTCGCGAGGCCCTGTACCCGTACCCGGAGCACGTGCTGATCGCCACGAAGGTCGGCCTGGTCCGCCCCGCCCCGGGTCAGTGGGTGCCGCTCGGCAATCCCTTCTACCTGCGGGCCTGCGTGGAGGCGAGCCTGCGCCGCCTGAGGGTCGACCGGCTGGAGCTGTGTTACCTGCACCGCATCGACCCCGAGGTGGCCCTCGACGACCAGATCGCCGTCATGCAGGTCCTGCAGGACGAGGGCAAGATCGGGTCCATCGGCCTGTCGAAGGCCACGCCCGAGAACATTTGCCGGGTGGGCAAGGACTTGACCATCGCCGCGGTGCAGAACGTCCTCAACTCCACCGACCGTCACGACGACGCCGTGGAGCTCTGCCATGAACTCAGCATTCCTTACGTGGCGTACAGGCCGCTCGACGCCGGCACCTTGGCTCGTGTGAACGGACCGGCCGCGCCGCTGCACTGGCTCCTCCGTCAGGGCCCCCACATCGCGCCCATCCCCAGCACCAGTCAGCCGCACCATCTCGACGAGATCGTGGCCGCAGTACAGGTTGAGGTCTGATGCCCGCCACGGCTATGGTACCGGCGCAGCGCCGGCGCGCCGCCTACGAGAATTGGCGGCCGTCTGTGATCGGCGTACAGCTCCTCGTCCCCGTTGGGGCCGATTGCCTCCTGGTAGCCGAGACCCTGGGCAACATCGTTCTACCCGTTGACGCCGTGCACGACGGAGAGACTCCGTGGGAGGCAGCTCAGCACGTTGTCCGCGGCGCATCGAACGGGGTCCCCGTCTTGCGGCATGTCGTGCTGGACCAGAAGCAGATGCGACGACGGAAGGTCATCACCCACGTCCTTGCTACCGCTTCCATGTCCCGCGGTGACGTTGCCCCGCTCACCTATCGGGATCCGCGTGGAGAGTTACGCGTGCTGTCCACCGATCGTGTCATCGACCGTCTGCCCGCTCTGGCGAAGCCGCGGGTCCTTCTCGCTCTGCAGGCGCTTGCCGTCAACACGACCGCCTATCTGGAAGACGGTGTTGTACAGGATCCACCGCCTGCAGAGCTCGCCCCTCACTGACAGATACCCAGTCACCACCCCAACACCCAGGCATCGTGAGCGGAGAGCCAGCACAGCCCACCATCGACACCCACGTCCTTCTCCACGCGGGCGACAAGATCCTGCTCTCGCAGAGAGGCGGCTCCTACGGCTTCCGCCGGTGGCATCTGCCATCCGGCAAGCTCGCCCAAGGCGAACCCCTCACCGTCGGGGCGGCCCGCGAACCGGGCTTTGCCAGGACCAGCCGTGGCGGTGCAGCAACCGCCACACTCCCGCGATCGAGCAACTGACCGCACTGGCGGCCGATCAGGGTCCTGACGCGCTCGAGGGTCCACCGCTGCTCCTCCCAGCCGTGCGCCGCCGGCCCCTTCGCCAACTCCTCCTCCAGCACGGCGAACCGCTCATCCGACAGCTTCGGCAGCTTCGCGGGTCCCTTCATCCGTAGACCCTCCAGACCGCCCTCACGCCAGTTCCGGCGCCATTGCTTGACCGAACGCTCGCTCACCCCCAGGCCTTTGGCAATGACCGATGTTCTGTCACCCCGCTCGAACCTCCGGCCGGCTTCCATCCGGACCCATTCCCGCGCAGCCCGCCGATCGGCAGTCAGGCCCCACCATCCGCGTACCGCATCACGACGGCATACCGCAGGGATCACCCAACGTCATCGCCCGAAGGCAACCCGAAAAGGTCAGTAACGGGTACGCAGCAGCCTCTACGCCTCCGCGGCGGCGTTCCGTTATTTAGCGATCGCCTTCTACGACCAGGCCGAGCTCGACTCCCTAACCTTGTCAGCGCACTTGGCGCTCGGCGACTACTCGACCGCCGAGTACCACGCCCACCGCTGTTTGTACGCTCTCCGGGCCGACATGGTTCGGTGTCGGGCCTTCAAACGCAGGCTGACTCCGGCAGCGGTCAAAAGGTGGCGCTCGGGGGCGTGTTGGGAGCAGACAGGAGCAGTTAGAGATGGGAGGAGCCGCTGACAGGATCACCGCAAATGAAGCTCAGCAGTAGCGGATCCTCGCAGCTATCTCTGCGGGCCGTTGCAGCGGCGCAGCTGTCTTCCCCCGCACCTCTTCCTCCGTGATGCCCGGAGCGAGAGCCCTCAGTTGGAGGCCGTCACTGGTCACATCGATGGTGGCTAGGTCGGTGATGATGCGGTCGACTACGCCGGCGGCAGTCAGCGGCAGCGTGCAGTCGTCAACGATCTTCGGGCTTCCGTCCTTCGCGACGTGGTCTGTGAGCACCACGATCCGGCGGGCGCCGACCACGAGGTCCATGGCACCGCCCATACCCTTCACCAGCGCACCGGGGATGGTCCAGTTCGCGAGGTCGCCCTTCGCGCTCACCTGCAGGGCTCCCAGGATGGCGATGTTGATGTGGCCGCCGCGGATCATGCCGAAGGACGTCGCGGAGTCGAAGTAACTAGCCCCCGAGTTGACGGTGACTGTCTGCTTGCCCGCGTTGATGACGTCGGCGTCCTCTTCGCCTTCCCAGGGGAAGGGGCCGAGGCCGAGGATGCCGTTCTCGCTCTGCAAGGTCACCTGGACGCCGTCGGGGATGTGGTTGGCGACGAGGGTCGGGATACCGATGCCGAGATTCGCGTAGTCGCCGTCGTTGAGTTCGGCGGCCGCGATCGCGGCCATCTCGTCGCGTGTCCGGGGCACGATTGTCTCTCCTAGGCTTCGACGGTCACGCGGGCGCGGACCGTACGCTGTTCGATTTCCCTGGCCCGCTTGCGCGCCACCATCAGACGGTTCACGTAGATACCGGGAGTGGTGACCGAGTCGGGGTTGATGAACTCCTCGGTGAGGTGCTCAGCCTCGGCGACGGTCACCCGGCCGCATGTGGCCACGAGGGGGTTGAAGTTGCGTGCGGCGGCCCGGTACGTCAGGTTGCCCGCTCGGTCGGCGGTGTGGGCGTGGACGAGTGCGAGGTCGGCGACGATCGCGCGCTCCTGTACATGGATGTGTCCGTCGAACTCGGCGTGGGGCTTGCCCTCGGCGACGGGCGTGCCCACGCCAGTCCTCGTGTAGAAGGCCGCGATTCCCGCCCCACCGGCACGCATGCGCTCGGCGAGCGTGCCCTGCGGCGCGAATTCCACATCGAGGACCTTGCCCAGGTATTGCTGGGCAAACAGTTTGTTCTCGCCGACGTAGGAGGCGATCACCTTGGCCACCTGACGGTTCTCCAGGAGCAGTCCGAGGCCCTTGCCGTCTACCCCCATATTGTTGGACACGACCGTCAGCCCGGTGACCCCGCTGTCTCGTACGACCTCGATGAGGTCGTACGGGACGCCACAGAGACCGAACCCGCCGACGGCGATCGTCATCCCGTCGGTCAGCACGCCGGCCAGGGCCTCTTCGGCGGTCGCACGCAGCTTGATCAACTCGTCCACCTCCCATCCGATGCGTTCACTGTCCGAGCGGCCGAGTCAATCCTCGTTTGCCGTTTACACACAAGGAATGGGCCTCTTGTGGGGGAAAACTGCTTGTCGAGCGAGCTGTGATCCCGCACAGCGTCCACTGAGTGAACGTAGGATGAGGTCATGGACACGCCCCCGGCAGCTCACCTCGTTGGCAGGATGGGGGCGCTACTGCGGGCGCTGTCGACGGTCAACGAGGCCGGTGCGGGCACCGCTGAGCTGGCGAGAGCGACCAGCCTGCCGAGGCCGACGGTGCACCGACTGCTCGTCTCGCTGGCGGAGGAGGGGTTCGTCGACCGCGATCGACGCAGTGGGCGGTGGTTCCTCGGCCCCGAGTTGTATCTGCTCGGCGGGGTGGCCGGCTTGCGCTACGACATCACCCGTCAGGCACGCGAGAGTGTGCACCGGCTTGCGGCGGTGACGGGAGAGAGCGCCTTCTTCTCGGCCCGGCGGGGTGACGAGACGGTGTGCCTGCTGCGTGAGGACGGGGACTTCCCAATCCGCTCCTTCGTGCTCTACGAAGGAGCGCGTTTCCCGCTCGGGGTCGTATCCGCGGGCCTGGCCGTGCTGTCTTTCCTCGACGACCCCGAGATCGACGCCTACCTGGCAGGCACGAACCTGGTCGACCGATGGGGTCCGGCACACGCTCTGGATGCAGTGCGCGAGCGGATCGCGCAGACCCGGATCAACGGCTACGCCGTGAACCCCGGGCTGGTCGTAGAAGGCAGCTGGGGCATGGCGGCAGCCGTGTTCGACCGCACCGGTCAGCCCGCTTGGGCATTGACCGTGACGGGTGTGGAGACCAGGTTCCGCGCCGAGCGCAGACCCGAACTCGGCGCGCTCCTCCTGCGCGAGGCACACACGCTCGGCCGCTCTCTGAACACCGGCAATAGCGCGCCGCGGTGATAGCCGCACAGGACAGACGCTGGCGGCGATATCGGCGGGATGCCCGGCAACGCTTGGCATCGTGTCCGACGAACGGCCGCTCTAGGGTCCTGACGGCATCGGCGCCGCGGAGCCCATCCGCCTCGCCCTCACCGGACGGAACGGCCCTCAGGCGAGGTGGGACTGCTCGGCCCAGACAACCTTGCCATCGCGGGTGTAGCGGGTTCCCCAGCGTTGAGTGAGCTGGGCGACAAGGAACAAGCCGCGGCCGCCCTCGTCACTCAGTTGCGCCCGACGCAGGTGCGGGGTGGTTGTGCTGCTGTCCCACACCTCATAGATCAGTGTGTCGTCCTTGATCAGCTGTAGACGGATAGCGCCGCCGCCGTATCGAATCGCATTGGTGACCAGTTCGCTCACGATGAGCTCGGCGCTGAACGTGCTCTCCTCCAGCCCCCATTCCGAAAGCTGCTCGCACACGCATCGGCGGATGTCGCCCACGGCGGACGGGTCCGCCTGAACGTCCCACCTGCCGACCTGCGTCCGGTCTAGGAGGCGCGTGCGGGCCAGGAGCAGCGCCACGTCGTCGGTCCGTTCCGTGGAGAGCAAGGCGTCCAGAATGGTGTCACTCAGGTCGTCGAGCGAGGTAGCAGATCGGTTCAGGACGCCCCGCAGCTGTTCGAGCCGCGTGTCTATGTCCTGGTCACGGGTCTCGACGAGACCGTCTGTGAACAGGGCGAGCACGCTCCCTTCGGGGAGGGCGATCTCCGTGGACTCGAAAGGCAGGCTGCTGAGGCCGAGCGGTGGACCGACCGGGACGTCAATGAGGTGCGCCTTTCCTTTCGGGGATACCAGGATGGGCGGCAGATGTCCGGCGGCAGCCAGGGCGCAGGTGCCGGCGACCGGATCGTAGACGGCATACAGGCAGGTTGCGCCGACGTCGCCGGGCATCTCGCCGAGCCCGCCCCCGGTAGCCGCGTCAGTGTCCGCCGTGTTGCTCACGATGTCGTCGAGGTGGGTGAGGAGCTCGTCCGGCGGCAGGTCGATGTCCGCGAGCGTACGTACCGCGGTCCGCAGCCGCCCCATGGTCGCGGCTGCGGTGATCCCGTGTCCGACGACGTCACCGACCACCAGGCCGACCCGCGCGCCGGGCAGCGGGATCACGTCGAACCAGTCGCCGCCCGTCTCCACGTCCCCGCTTGCGGGCAAGTAGCGGGCGGCGGTCTCGACGGCAGGGTGTGATCCGGGGATGTGGGGCAGAAGCGTCCGTTGGAGACCGAGGGCGATCCCGCGTTCACGACGGAACCGACGCGCATTCTCCAGACAGACGGCAGCACGTGCGGCCAGGTCAGCACCGACCGTGAGGTCGTCCGGCGTGAAGAGTTCCGGCGTGCGCGCGTTCCGCACGAGCAGCACCGCGCCCAGCGGTACGCCCCGTACCTGCAGGGGGACCGCGATGAGCGAGTGGACACCGTCACGTTGCAGTTGTTCCGTGTGCGCCGGATCTTCTTCGAACCAGCGGCTGACGGCCGGGTCCGGGAGGATGCGCAACTCCGGCTTTCCGCTAAGCAGGCACGCCGTGACAAGTGACGATGCGGGGTGTGCCACCAGCTCACTGGGCGCAAGGCCGCTGGACAAGGTACCGGAGTGGGGCAGAAACGCCACTCGCCGCAGCGCGACCGGGCCGACCGGGGCCGCTGTCAGAACTTCCCCGTCGACAACCTGGTCTAGCAGGTCGACCGCGACGCCGTCGGCGAAGCGTGGAACGATCACCTCGGCGAGTTCCCTGGCGGTGCCCGCCACGTCCAGGCTCATCCCCAGGTGTTCGCGGGCCTCGTTGATCAATGCCATGCGATTGCGTGAGCCGTGCAGCTCCGAGAGGTCACGGATGCAGGTCTCCACCGCATGCACACGGCCTTCCTCGTCGGTGAGCGGGAAGACGTCGACGGCCCAGGCATGCGCCCTGGGCTCCCCCGGGGCTCGGACGTAGGCCTCCGTGGATTCGGAAACACCGGTCTCGGCGACCCGCACCAGCTGTCGCGTGATCTCGGAGAAGCCCGGTCCGGTGAGGAACTCCGTGACGAAGCGACCTCTCATATCTGCTTCGGTCAAGCCACCCGCTCGCGTCATCGCCGGATTGGCACGCAGTTGTCGGCCCTCAGGGTCCGTGATTCCGATGGCGACCGGGTTCTGGTAGAACGCCCACGTCAGGAGCCGGTCGTGATCGCGATGCCCTGTCCCCGCCTCTTGCGCCGCGGTCAGCAGGTAACCGACATGCCTCCCGTGCAGCACGAGAGGGGACACCAACGGAGTGGCGTCGACTGGACTGCCGTCACGGTGGCGGAATGCCATGCCGCCCGCTGTGAGCAACGAATCCAAGGGTCCTCCGACGACCTCGCCGGTGGCGAAACCCAGAAGGGACCGTGCGCCATGGCTCCAACAGGTCACCGTCCCGTCGGAGTCGGCCACGACCACGGGAGTGGTCGTATCGATCACCTCGTTCACGGCCGCCTTGTCTCTATCGGGCGGCCCTACAGGGTCGCGCATAGCGCCTCACCTGGACTTAACGAATAAAATGCCACCTTTAGGATGATGTCACATATAAGTGATACGCAAGGCGAATCGTTTCGGTCCCGGGAGGGCAAGCCGTGGTCGCGCCGCCACTCAGGCAGTTCGGTCGGATCCTGATGCGCCACCCGCATCCGAACAGCCTGAGACGCAAGCTTGCTGACCTGTCCTCTTCGTCGCGTCAACCGCCCCGGCAAGCAAGCTCGCATCCCTGACGTCCGCATCATGCGATGCGCCCCACATTCGATCACTGCCCCGAGATGCCTGCAGCGGATGGAGCGCAGTGAACTGATCCACGCTGTTGCCGGGATTCTGGCACTCGTGCTGATCAGTCTCTGATTCCGTGCATCGCGGTCACCGGCGCACTGGTCGGAGCCCTGGGCGCACCCCGCCGTCGCGCTCCCCTGATCCGCCGCGAACAGCGGCGTATGCCAGCGGTCGCCCATCGGTGGCGCTGTCAACATCGGGCTTCTGGGCATCAGCGCACGCGCCGGCAGGCTCCTCACCGATGCCGCTCGCCGCCGCAAACGGCAGGCAGCATCGGTCGCAGCGCAGGCGTAGTCCACGCCGCTCAGGCTTGTTCTCGTACCAGGTGGATCAGCCGGGAGGCGTAGTCGTCGGCGGCAAGGTCCAGCGGTAGCCCGTGGGTGAGGAGGACAGCGCCGTGGTGGACGGCTCCGGTGGCGGTGTCGCGGTAGCGGGCCGAAGGGTCGAGGGCCCGCAGCGGCAGGGCTGGATCCTCGTGGCCGAAACGCCGTGCGCGCCGTAGTCCCACAACCACGGTCTCCCTGCCGTCAGGGGCCAGGTATTGCACGGCGGTGAGCTCGCCGTCCCCAGCCGGCCGTATCCGGTGCTGCTCGCCCAGCTGCACCAGGTGCCGTACGGCCTTGTACGCCGCAACGAGTTTGGCGGCCCGGGCCAGTTCGTCGCTCCCCCACCGGTTCAGGTCACCGCCGATGCCCAGGACGCCCGTCATCGCGGCGTGGAAACGGAAGTCGAGCGGAACGCTGCGGCCGGTGTACCGGTTGGGGCTGTCCGTCACCCAGGCACCCATGATCTGGGCCGGATACAGTTGGGAGAAGCCGTGCTGGATCTCGACGCGGTCCACGGCGTCGGTGTTGTCGGAGGCCCACACCTGGTCGGTGCGGGCGAGGATGCCGAGGTCGAGGCGACCGCCGCCGCTGCTGCACGACTCGATGCGCAGGTTCGGGTGGTTCGTGCGGAGTCGGTCGAGCAGGGCGTACAGGGCGTGGACGTGGTCGGTCCACAGCCGGTCGGGGTCGCCCTCGGCGTCGGGCCAGCCGGCCTCGGTGAAGGGGCGGTTCATGTCCCATTTGAGGAAGTCGATGGCGTTCTTCGACAGTAGGTCGTCGAGGGTGCCGTGGAGCCAGGCGGCGACGTCGTGGCGGGCGAGGTTGAGGACCAGCTGGTTGCGGTGTTCGGTGCGGCGGCGGTGGGGGTGGTGGAGTACCCAGTCGGGGTGGGCGCGGTAGAGGTCGCTGTCGGGGTTGACCATTTCGGGTTCGACCCACAGGCCGAACTGCATGCCGAGGTCGTGGACGCGCTCGATGAGGGGGGTGAGGCCGTCGGGGAAGCGAGTGGGGTTGGGGGTCCAGTCTCCGAGGCCGGCCGCGTCGTGGGTGCGGGCGCCGAACCAGCCGTCGTCCATGACGAACAGCTCCGCACCGAGTGCCGCGGCCTTCTCCGCGAGCTCGATCTGTGCGGTGACGTCGATGTCGAACTCGGTGGCCTCCCAGGAGTTGTAGAGGACGGGCCGCACCTCGTCGGGGTGCGGGAGGACGTGGTCGCGGACGTACCGGTGCCACAGGCGGCTCGCCGCGCCAAAGCCGCCCTCGGTGTAGGCGCCCGCGCAGACCGGGGTGACCAGTTCCGTGCCGGGGGCCAGCTCTTGCGTGACGGGGTCGTGCCCGAAGCCCGCCGAGACGGTGACCCTTTCGGTGGGGAGCCGCTGTGCCGTCAGCCGCCACGTCCCGCTCCACGCAAGGGCACAGGACCAGACGGGGCCGTGCTCCTCGCTCGCGCTGCCGTCGTCGATCATGGCCCAGGGGTTGGCCTGATGGCTGGTGGTGCCCCGGCGGCTGGTGGTCACCGTTTCGCCGTACGGCAGTGGCGTGCGATGGAGTTGGGTCTCCGCCGACCACTGGCCCCGGACCTGGCTGAGGCGGTAATCCCGCAGCCGGGGCAGTACCCAGGTGGCCGAATCTGCTCGGACGACGGTGACGGGGCCGTCGGCCGCATCACCGGTGTGGCGCAGGACGAGGTGGCGTTCGAGCACGTCCGTATCGGCACGCAGCCGGTAGTGCGCCTCGACGGTGAGCGGGTAGTGCCGGTCGGCGAACCGCAGCACCAGTTCGCCGGCATCGTCGGTGAATTCGACGAAGTCGAGTTCGAGGTCGCGCACGCCGTCGGGAAAGCGGACCTGGACGCCGGCGTGGGCGTAGCGCATGGCGCCGGCGGGGTCGAGATCGAGGGTGCCGTCCGCGGGGTCTTCGCAGGAGCGGCGGCCGGGGGCCGGGTACTGAAGCAGGGATATGGCTTGGTCGAGGGTGAGGCGGGGGCCCCAGTGCAGGCCGCGCAGTCTGTCGGCGCCGTCGAGGTGGAGGACATAGCTGGAGCCGGGGCCGGACAGGACCCAGAGGCGGTGCGCGGGGTCATGGGCGATGCTCGGCATGACGGCCTTTCGGTGCTGAGGGGGGATGAGGGGCGGCGGGGACGGGGGGGGGAGCCGTCCCCGCCGCGTCGGCTGTGTCAGCCGTTCACGGGGGCGACTTCGACGTAGTCGATGTCGGGCGCCCAGGAGGAGGGGTTGGAGAACTTCAGGGAGTTGGTGCCGGAGTTGAGGCTGACGGTGGTGGCCAAGGTCCAGTAGTCGTTCCAGCTGTAGGTGTTGCGGAAGGTCAGCGTGGTGGCGGTGCCGCCGTTGGCCGACAGCTGGGCGGTGCGGGATTCGACGTTGGTGTTGTAGTTGCCGGAGCCCGCCCGGTCGTTGTGGGCGTAGTGGATGACGACCGTGTAGCGGCCGGCCGCGGCGGCACTGACATTGGCGAAGGTGAGCGTGTTGCCGCTGCCGTTGCCGACGTAGCCGACGTTCTTGCCGCCCGAGGCCCAGCCGTCGGTCTGTGCCTTGGCCTGTCCGGCGAGCGTCGCGCTCTCGGCCTCGTACTTGGTGACGCCGGTGGTGTCGCCGGAGCCGGCCACCTTCAGATCGCTCAACGTGAGCGTGGTGCCGCTGTTCGGGCTGACCGTGAGGCGGTTGATGCCCGCGGCGAGATACAGCCTGCTGCTGGAGGTCGTGGTCGAGCCGCCGGACGAGCCGTAGGTGGCGACCGTGGTGCCGTTCAGGGCGAGCGCGGTGCTGCCGCCGGCCGAGGCGTAGTCGGTCTTGACGGTGTAGTAGCCGTCGGTTGGGGCGTAGGCGTCGAAGGTGGCCTTGTCGCCGGAGGTCATCACGAGTCGGCCGGTGCCGGTCTCGCCGACATCGCTGTACGAGTACGACGGGCTGCCGCTGATGTCCGCGAGCGTGGCCTCGTACACCGTCTCAGGGCTGCTGGAGGCCGCGGTGAGGTCGATCTTGTCGAGGGTGACCTGTCCCTTGGAGGTGCCCAGCGTCGGGTCGGTCACGGCGAGCGAGACGGTGTGGCTGCCGGCGCTCAGGGTGACCGGGACGGCGACGGTGGAGCGGTACTGCCAGTTCAGGGTGGAGGGGTAGGTGACGAACTGGGGGTTGGCGCCGTCGATGCGCAGGGCCTGCTGGGACGGGGAGCCGTTCTGGTTGCCGTAGAAGATGCGCAGGTTGTAGGTGCCGGGGGTCGGGGCGTTGACGGTGAAGACGACCTTGCTGTCGATCTGGGTGAGGTAGCCGACGTCCTTGGTGCCGGAGGTGGCGTACAGCTGGGCGGTTGAGTAGCTGGCGCCGGTGGCCTGGGTGACGACGGTGCCGTTGGTGATGGCCGCGTTCTCGGCCTCGTACGAGGCGCTGTACGGCACGCTGGGCGTGATGGCGGTGCCGCCGCCGTTGGGGGTGACCGTGATGCGGTACGCCGACATGGGGTTCAGGCCGGTCAGCGGCACGGTGATGGAGCCGCCGGAGGGCGTGTAGGCGGCGCGGGAGATGGTCTGCGGAGGCGCGGAGGCGCCTTCGTATCCGCTCCAGTCCAGGGCCTGGACGGTGACCTCGACTTTGCTGCCGAAGGTGGTGCTGGGAATGTTGTTGAGCACCACGTTGGTGTCGGTGGCGGAGCCGCCGACGATGACCTGGGCCTGCTTGCGGCCGGTGTCGAGGGAGGCGATGCCCTGGAGCGTGTCCTGGACGTTGGCCTGTGGCGGGGTGGTCTTGACGGTCTGCCCGGTCATGCCGGCGTACCAGCGCCAGAACCACCATGTCCCGTTGGGGATGTTGGTGTGGACGGTGTTGCCGTCCATGTTGCCGGCGATGTCCCAGTACGGCTGCTGGGCGTAGACCTTGGTGTCCTCGAACATCGACGCCCACTGAATCATCTGCCCGGGCACGGACAGGTCGCGACGGTTGGCGTACTCGTCGATGTTGACCGTGATCGGGCTGATGCCGCGAGCGCTCTCCAGGGAACGGTAAGTGCTGTAGTGACCGCGGTAGTTGGCCAGCGAGGACGGGCCCAGCTCGTGCCAGGTGAAGACGTCGGGGAGCTGGTTGTTGGCCTTGGCGTAGGTGAGGAAGTCGCCGAAGAACTTGCTGTTCCAGTTGGCCGTGTTGGGCCCGCCTATCTTCGCGCCGGGGAAGTCGGCCTTGATGCGCGCGTAGACGGTGCTCCAGTCGGCGTTGAAGCTGTTGAGCGCGGACTGGTAGGTGCTGGAGTTGGAACTGCCGATCCCGGTGTACCAGTTGCCGTCCGGCTCGTTGAACGGGACGAAGACCACCTTGTCGGCGTACGAGGTCGCCTTGACCGCGTTGACGGCGCTGTCGACCTTGGTGAGGTAGTCGGTGATGCCCAGGTTCTGGTAGGGCCAGTCCGAGTACATGTCCTGGATATTGGTGTACATCGTTCCGCCGCCGTTGCGGAAGAACGAGGGCGCCACGTCCAGGATGTCGCCGTTGGGGTGCTGGGCTCCGTTCGGGGGCTTCTGGGAACCGGTGGTCAGTTTCAGCGGCGCGAGCAGGTTGTCACCCGGCACGCCGTCGTCGCTCTGCCCGTAGAGCGCGCCGTTCGAACCGTGCAGGACGGCTCCGGTGGTGGTGCCGAGGTCCACGGCGAAGGTCTGGGTGGCCGCGGACGCGGACTGGGGCAGGGCGAGGACCGTACCGACGAGTGCGGCGGCCAGCAGTGTCCCGGTCAGGGACGTTCTCGGACGGCGGCTCCGCGGCTGTGCCGCTCGGGGTGTGTGAAGTGGCATGGAGACCTGGCTTTCCCCTCCCGCCACGCTGCGGGAGGTCGGATGGTAGGGCCGGGACACGAGGGTGTTACCGCTCACATCCCCCGCGGAAGGAGCGGTGCGGCTCACTGATACGCGTCACTGTCTGCGGACTCGGCACCGTCGGGGAGAAGGCCCTCGGAAGCGGGTCGGATCGGGAAAGGGCAGTGCTTGCGGAGAGATTCGGGCCGACGGGAGGTTCCGCCGGGCGGGTTTTCAGTGGGAGCGGTGGGGTGCCACGCCCGTGCTCTCCCGGACGATCAGCTCGGGTTCCGCCCACAGCGGCGGCGCGGGCGCGTTCTCCGGGTCGAGCAGCCGGTGCAGCATGCCGAACGCGCCCCGCCCGAGCCCTTCGAAGTCCAGTCGTACGGTGGTCAGGGCCGGGTGGGTGTAGCCCGCGTACAGCGCGTCGTCGAAGCCGACGACGCTCAGGTCACCCGGCACGTCCCGGCCGGCTTCCCGGGCCGCGCGCAGCACGCCGAGCGCCAGTTCGTCGTTGCCGCAGAGCACCGCGGTGACCTGCGGGTCGGCGACCAGGGCGCGGGCGGCCAGGTACCCGGATCGCGGGCTCCAGCCGCCTTCGAGCGGTTCGGGGACCGGCCGCCCTGCCGCCACCAGGGCATCCCGCCAGCCCTCGGCGCGCTGGCCCACCCTGCTGGTGGAGGACGGGATCGCCAGGTGGTGGACGGTGCGATGGCCCAGGCTGAGCAGGTACCGCGTGGCCTGTGCCGCCGCCACGCGGTCGTCCAGCCAGGCCTCGGGCCGGTTACCGGCCTGCCCCTCCTGCGGGCGCTCCACGACGGCAGCCGCAGGGAAGTCCGCGGGCAGGGCGCGCCAGGCGCGCTCGCCGGGCGCGTTGAAGGCGATGACCAGCACCGGCTCCCCCGGCCTGGCGAGCCTGCTCGCCACATCGTCCGACGTGAGCGGCGAGTGCTCGTCCAGGACACTGATGGCCACCGCGAACTCCGCCGCCCGCGCCGCCTCCTCGATGCCCCGCAGCGCCAGAGACGCCCCGTACAGGGTGGTGTCCGCGGTGAGCACGGTCACCGAGCGCACCACTCCCCCAGCCAACGCCCGGGCGAGCCGGTTGGGCTTGTAGCCCAGCTCGTCGATGACCTCGAGCACCCTCTCCCGGGTGGCCTTGCTCACCCTCGGGCGGCTGTTGATCACGCGGGAGACGGTCTGGTGAGAGACCCCGGCCGCCTTGGCCACGTCGAAGATGCTGACCGAACGGTGTCGGTCGGCGTCCTGCTCGGAAGGTTCCTCGGCGGAACGGTCCGGGGCCGGCTGCTGCATGGTGATGGACTCCTGGCGGGCGGTGAGGCGGGCGGACGACGGTCGGGGCGGGCTACTTGATCGCCGCGTTGGACTCCTCGTTCACGGAATCCGCCGCCTTCTGGGGCGACTGCTGCCCGAGCCACACCTGGTTGAAGGCATCCTGCACCTTGACGTTATAGGTAGCCGACGAAGTAGTCAGCGGGTAGCCCATCGTGGTGCCCTCGGCAGCCTTCGAGAAAGCGCTGACGTCCACGCCCTGCTTCTGCCACACGTCCACGAACTCCTGGTTGAGCGTGGGGATACCGGGCCACACCGACCCTGCCGAAACAATGATCTTCTGCGACTCCTCGGAGGCCAGCCACTTCACGAGTTCCCACGCCTCCTTCGGGTGCTTGCTGCCGGCGTACAGCGCGTTGCTGAGCCCGTTGTACACCGTTCCCTTGCCGACCGGGCCACTGGGCAGCTCGGCGACGCCGAAGTTGCCCTTCATCGAGGTCTGGTAGGCGTTGAGGTCCCAGCTCCCGTCCCACACCACGGCGGCCTGCTTGCGGGCCATGACCTGTGGCAGCGCGGCCCCGTTAGGGGTGTTGGTGACCGAGGCGGGGACCGCGACGTGATACTTCAGCCGCAGGTCCTGAATGAACTGCACCGCCTGCACGCAGGACGGCTGGTTGATCGTCCACTTGCCCCACTGCTTGTCCTGCAGCTTGCAGCCGTTCTGCGTGGCCGCGTCCCACCAGTCGGTCTGGCCGTTGGCCGAGGAGAGAGCGAGTCCGTACTGCTTGACGTGCTTGGCGTCGAAGCCCGCCTCGTTCGGGTGCTTGCCATTGACGTCGATCGTCAGCTTCTGCAGCGCCTTGACGAAGGTGCCACCGTCGGTGGTGTTCCAGGACAGACCACTCAGCTGGTCCTGGGTGAGACCGGCCGTCTTCAGCATGGTCTTGTTGTAGACCTGAGCGATGGTGTCCCAGTCCTTCGGCAGGCCGTACTGCTTTCCGTCCTGCTGCCAGCCTGCCAGCAGCTTGGTGTCGTAGATCGACGTGTCCAGCTTGTCGGCCTTGACGTACGGCGTCAGGTCGGCGAGGACGCCCTGCTGGGCGAACTGGGGGAAGTAGGCGACGTGGTCCCAGAAGACGTCCGGCGCGGTGCGGCCGGCCATCTGGGTCTGCAGCTTGCTCCAGTACTGCGCCCACGCGTTGAGCTCGATCTTGACCTTGATCTTCGGGTGCTGCTTCTCGAAGACGTCGATCGACTTCTGGAGAGCAGGCTGCTGGACGGCGTCCCAGATGCCGTACCGCAGGGTGACGGTGCCGTCGGAGGAGGTGCCAGAGTCGGACGAACCACAGGCGGCGGTCAGACCGAGCAGGAGTGCGCCGGTCGCTGCGGCGGTCAAGGCTCTTCTGGTGGCTGCGGACATGGTTGAAAGTTCCTTTCGTGCGGGTGAGGCGTCGTGGGCGGGGCTCGGGACCTCAGTGAATGCGTTAACGCTCACATCTCTGGACATACGAAGCCTCGGACCCGCCCGGGAGTGGGTCACTTCAGGCCGGTGAGGGCGATGGAGCGGACGATGTGTCGCTGGAACAGCAGGAAGACGGCGATCAGCGGGAGGAGTGCGAGTGCGGCACCGGCCAGCACGATGTGCGGCAGGTCGGAGACGTGCTGGCCCTGCAGGGCGGAGATGCCCACCGTGATCACTCGGGTCCGGTCGCTGTTGGTGATGATCAGCGGCCAGATCAGGTTGTTCCAGGTGTTGATGAACGTGATGGTGGCGAGTGTGGCCAGGATGGGACGGCTCAGCGGCAGCATGATCCGTACGAGGATGGTCCAGGTGCCCGCCCCGTCGATGCGGGCGGCGGCCTCCAGGTCCTTCGGGATGGTGAGGAAGAACTGCCGGACCAGGAACACGCCGTACGGGGTGCCGAAGACCGTGGGCAGGATCAGGCCGGCGAAGGTGTCGACCATGCCCAGGTCACGCATCATCAGGAAGAGCGGGACCAGGGTGATCATCTGCGGCACCATCATGGTGGCGATGTAGGCCCGGAACAGCCACTCCCGCCCCGGGAAGTCCAGCCGGGCCAGCGCGTACGCCGCCATCGCGCTGAACACGACCTGCCCTGCCGTCACGACGACCGCCACGAACAGCGTGTGCAGCAGGAAGGACGACATCCCGTAGTCGTTCCACACGTCCGCGAAGTTGGCGAAGGTGGCGGGATGGGCGGGCGTCCAGGCGTCGGTGGTCAGCAGGTCCTTCGGGCTCTTGAACGCGGCGTTCAGCGTCAGCAGATACGGCCCGATGGACAGCAGCGCTCCCACGACAAGGACGGCATACACACTCGTCCGGCGGACGGCGGTGGGAATCGAAGACATGGTGATGGCCGCCCTTAGCTGAAGTCGTAGACGGTGCGCTTGCGGAAGTACAGGAACTGGACCGCCGTCACGAGCAGGATCAAGGCGAACAGGAGCATCGCCAGCGCCGAGGCGTAGCCGCTGCGGAAGAGCTGGAACGCCTGCTGGTAGATGTGGTAGTTCATCGTGTCCGTCGAACCGCCGGGGCCGCCCTGGGTCATGACGTAGACGGTGTCGAACATCTGGAACGACCCGATCGTGTTGGTGACCAGCACGAAGAACATCGACGGCCGCAGCAGCGGCAGGGTGATCCGGAAGAAGCGCTGCACGGATCCGGCGCCGTCGAGGTCGGCAGCCTCGTAGAGCGACTCGGGGATCGCCTGGAGACCGGCCAGCAGGAAGAGCATCGTGTAGCCGGTGTACTGCCAGATGTTCACCGAGGCCATGACCGGCATCGCCCAGGTGGTGGACGAGAGCCAGGCCGGTCCGTCGATGCCGAACAGCGACAGGAACTGGTTGATCACGCCGTGCTGCGGGTCGAACGCCCAGCTCCACACGATGCCGAGGGCGACCGGCATGGCCATCCACGGCAAAACGAACAGTACGCGGAAGACCTTGCCGCCCTTGAGGCGGCGGTTCATCGCCAGGGCGAGCAGCAGGGCCAGCACGGTCTGCGCCGGGATGTTCAGCACGACGTAGTAGAGGGTGTTGCGCACCGAGCGCCACACCTCGCTGTCGCCCATCATCTCGCGGTAGTTCGCCAGCCCTACGAACCGCGGCGACCCCATCAGGTTCCAGTCGAAGAAGCTGATCACCACGACCCCAACGATCGGGGCGAGGAGGAAGAGCAGGAACCCGGCCAGGCTCGGCGCGAGCAGCACGTACGCCTCGACCGTCATACGGATCCAGCTCCGCCTGCGGCGACGGGCGCCGTTGTCGGTCGGCGGGGGCGCGGTCTCTGGAGAACCGCGGTCAGCTGCCGTTCTCGATACGGCAGCAGGTGAGTTAGCGATCACATCTACGCTCCGATAACACGGCTCAATCGAAATGCACTAGAGCGAGGGAGAGGTAAGAACGATGAGCCGAAACTGATGGAAGTGGCCCAGAGTGCCGCCGCGGGATGATGCGTCAGCACGTGCGAATGAGAGTGTGAGCGCTAACATCTGCCAGGTCAAGAGGTGACGCAAAGATCGGCTCCCGGGGCCCGGTTCACGCGGACCCGGATCGGAACAACGGCGACCGGACCACGGCGGAGTGCGACCACCACGCGCCATTGCCCACGTGGGAGTGTTCGTGGCCTAGCTGCCGGCCACCTCGGTGAGCCTTCCGGCCACCCACCAGGCCCTCCTCCATACGCCGACTTCCCAGCTGTCGCGGATCTACGGCGCCTTCTCATGGAGGCTCTCTTCCTCACCGCCGATGTCCTCTGCAACGCGCTCGGCCGCGAGAAGGTCTCCAGGCTTGCCTGCTGTTCGCCGCCACTGGAGCGACCGTTGCCCTGACCGGGCCGCTGCCAACCCGCACGAGCGCGCCAAGCTCGTCGGGCTTTAGACTCCGACTTTCTTGGTGCTTGTCGGCCGTCAGCGTTGCCTTGTCACTGCGGCGCGAGAGCCTCCGGGCGTTGGTCTCGACTTGGCCCTGCGGGAAGGAAAGCAGCCAGCAGACGACAAAGCCGCTGGCCGAACCTTCACCGACCTCTTCGACCGCTACCTGAACACAGAGGCGGGCCATCCCCCGACCGAGCACATCGCGGCTTACGTCGCAGCGCTTGTGGAGCAGTGGGGTGACGTGACTGAAGACCTGGAGGACACCGCGCCCTGGGCCGCAGGGCCGTTGATCGGCGGGCGCCCAGGCCGAGATCCTGGCCGCTGACCGCCCGCCGCCCCGGCGGGTCGACGGCGGGGTGTCGATTCAGGCCTGGATTGCGGGCCCTGTTGCAACATTATGCAATAAATAGATAACTATCTTCTGTATATACCAACTTGGGGATTGCGTCCGGTTCGGCTGGTGAAGTATTCCGCTGTACGGGCGGAAAGACTCGATCGGGGGACGTCGATGAGGGACGCAGTCCGAATCCAGATCGACAGCAAGGCCTCGGGCGATCTGCTGCGGTCACTTCATGGCTGGTTGTCCGGGGAGCCCGAGTGGCGAGGCCGGGTGGATCTGGTGGAGGGCCCTTCGCGCGAGGAGACGCTAGGCGGGTGGCTTGAGGCTCTGACCGTGGTGGTGGCACCGGGTGGGCTGGCTGTGGGCCTGGTGAGTGCCGTGGTGGCCTGGGCGCGGAGTCAGTCGGTCGGCGAAGTGGTGTGCAAACTGAGCCGACCGGACGGCTCGGCGGTGGAGGTGTCGGCTCCCGTGGCGCGGAGCCTGCGAGGACCGGACGAAGTGCGCGCACTGGTGGAGGATCTGTCCCGGCAACTCGGGGACGCACGCCCAGGCCCGCAAGCCCCAGCCGGAGAATGATGGGGGTGGGGACGCTCAAGGCGGACGGCACCCGAGTTCTCCTCGTGGGATGCGGCACCTACGGGGAGGAATCAGGCCTCGATGACGTCGCAGCAGTGCCTGCCAGTGTCCGGGACCTCGGTGAGGCGTTGGTCGAGCGCTGCGGGCTGAGCCGTGACAGCCTCACCGTGCTGGTGGATCCGGCGGAACCAGCGGAGCTGGGCTTGGCGCTGGAGAGGGAGATCGAGCAGGCCAAGGCCGGAGCGGTGCTCTGGTTCCATTACGTGGGGCATGGTCTGGTCAGCCCGAGCGGGGCTCTGCATCTGGCGACCCGGGCCACTCGGGCCCGCCGTCCCCGGTCGCTGGCGTTCACAGCGCTGCCGTATGCCTCGGTTCGTGAGGCACTGCTGATGAGCGACGCGAGCGCTTTGGTGGTGACCCTAGACTGCTGCTTCTCCGGGCGAGCTGTCGGCACCCTTGGTGCGAGCTCCGAAGGGATGGGGCCCGAGCTCACACGAATCGAGGGGGGATTCGTGCTGACGGCCGCGGCGCGCGAGGAGCATGCTCTGGCCCCGGCGGGGGCCGTGCACACCGCGTTCACAGGTGAGCTGATTCGGCTGCTGCGGCAGGGCAGTCCTGAGGCCGGTCCGCACCTCACGCTGCTCGGAGCGTCCAAGCATCTGCGGTGGTCCTTAGGTTCGCGCGGACTGCCCGTTCCCCGTCAGCATGCGAGCGGGCGGGCCGGTGAACTGCTGCTGTGCCCCAACCCCGCCTATTCTCCCCCGACGGACGCCGAGGCGGACGCCAGGGCGCGGGAGGCGGACGAGAGCGCTGCAGCCGCGGTTTGTCCATATCCGGGCCTGGTGCCGTTCGGACCCGAGCAGGCTCAGTGGTTCTTCGGCAGGACGGCGTTGCTCGAGCAGCTCACCACTCGCCTGGCCCAGCACATGGACGTGCACGAGCCGTTGCTGGTGATCGGCCCGTCGGGCGCGGGCAAGTCGTCCTTGCTTGGTGCCGGTCTGCTACCGGCTCTGGACCGCGGCGAGGTCGCTCTACCCGGCTGTGCCGACTGGCCACATCTGTGGCTGACGCCGACCGGAAGGCCGGTAGCGGCGCTCGCCAGTGGCTTGGCCCGGCTGGGAGCCGGCGACGCTGAGGAGACGGCCGCCGCTGTGACAGAACGGCCTGATCGTGCGAATGAGTTCGTCACGGACGTGCTGGCGGCCCGGGCGGCCGGCGAGCATATGAACCGAGCTCGCCTGGTGCTGGTGGTCGATCAGTTCGAGGAAGTCTTCACCCTGTGTGAGGACGAGCGTGAACGGCGGGCTTTCATACGCGCTCTGACTGCGGCTGCGGGCAGTTCGGGCGGTGCGCCGAGTGCGCTGGTGATCATCGGAGTGCGAGCTGACTTCTACGCCGAATGCCTGGCCCAGCCTGGCCTGCGGCGAGCCCTCGAACAGGCTGTGGTCGTGGGTCCCCTGACGGCAGCAGGGATGGCCAAGGCCATCACCGAACCCGCGCAGTTGTGTCATCTGAAGCTGCAGCCAGGACTGGTAGAACTCATGCTGCGCGACCTGGGACTGGATGCCGGGGACGATGAGGCTGAGGAGTTTGGTGATCCGGGCGCGCTCCCCTTGCTGGCACATGCGCTGCGTGCGGTATGGGAAGGGCGGGAGGGCCGCGCGCTGACCCTTGCCGGATACCGGAAGGCCCGAGGTGTCGACGGGGCGATCGCGACTACGGCCAATGCCTGCTACGACGGCCTGGAGACCCAGGCGCAGCGAGAGCTGGCCCAGACGCTGCTGCTGCGGCTGATCCAGGTGGGCGAGACGACCGAGACGCGGCGCCGTCTGCGTACTGCCGAGTTACTCGAGGACCTGCCCGAGCCTGATGCGTCGCTCGTACTGGAGGCGCTGACTCGGGTACGTCTCGTCACCCGGGGTACCGACACGGTCGAGATCGCCCACGAGGTTCTCTTCCGGGTGTGGCCCCGGCTGCGGACCTGGGTGCAGGACGACCGGGGCGGCCTTCTGATCCGCCAGCGTTTGTCGGCGGCCGCCGCACAGTGGGAGGCATCAGGCCGGCAGGAGAGTGATCTGCGCCAGCAGACGAGGCTGTTGAGTGAGGAGGTCCAGTGGGCGGCCACCGTCCCCGCGCATCTGCGGCCCACGGCCGTCGAGAAGGACTTCCTCGACGCCTCGGTGGCTCTCGGTCGGCGACGTGTCCGTACACGCCGGAGGGTGCGAGCCGTTGTCGGCGGCCTGGCCGTGCTGGCCCTGCTGGCCGGTGCGCTGGCCTGGCAGCGGTCCCAGGCCCTGGCAGCAGACCGGCTCCAGGCCACGGCCCGCAACATCGCTGCCCGCGCCGATACACTGCGGCAGTTCGATCCGCAGACAGCGATGCTGCTGAACGTCGCCGCCTGGGAAACCTCAGACGTCCCCGAGGCACGCTCCGGGTTACTGACCGCTTCGACACAGCAGGATCAGGACACGTTCTCTCTGCCGGACGTGCCGACTGCCGAACAGCATTTGTCCCAGGACGCGGGCACGGTGGTCAGCGTCGACAGCCACGGTTCAGGGCTGGTGCGAGTGTGGGATGTCGCAACGAAGCAGCAGACTAAGCACTTCAACGTGCCTGTCGAGTCGACGCAGGAATCATGGCAGGACTCGGCGCTCAGCGCCGACGGATCCGCCGTCGCCGTCCAGTCGGCGGACGGGGTACGGCTGTGGAAGACCTCCACGGGACAGCCCGCCTCGCCCATGGTGGGAGACGGCGACAGTCGGCCGCTGGCACTGCGCGGCACCACGCTAGTGCTGGCTGTAGGCAATCACGTCGAGGTGTGGGACATGCGCACCCCACGCCGCCTGGCCCGAGTCAACCAGGCTGCGAGTGAGGCGGAACTCAACGGAACGGGCCGGATGGCTTTGTGTACTGACGGGCTGTTGGACAGCAGCCGCGGGGGCCGGCTGTCGTTATGGGACCTGAGAACCGGGCGCCGGGTCGGGAAGGACCTGAGTCCCAGCCCGGGCCGGGCGGTCTGTGACGAAGGCTCGATGCGCTTCAGCCCGGACGGGAAATTGCTGGCCGTGCCTGTTTTCACGGGGCAGAGCGCTGGAGTGGTCGGCATATGGGACACACGGACCGCGCGGCCTGCTGCTGGGGATCTGCAGGCCCCCTTCGTCGTCCTGGGGCCGGGTGATCCCTTTTCGACGTCGGTGGCCTTCAGCCCCAACGGAAAGGTGCTGGCCGTCGCCGATGACCGGGTGATCACGCTGTACAAGGTGAGCTCGAACTCGTTGACCTCCTTGATCCATTATTCGTTGCAGAGCGAGGGTGCGGACTATCTCGGTTTCACACCGGACGGGCAGACGTTGCGCTTCCTGCGCGGCAGCGATGCCGGTACTGCCGTCAGGTCACTGCGGCCCTTCGCCGGCTCGCCCCGCACCTATGCCAGCCCCAATTCACTGGGAGTCATCAGCGGCGACGGAAAGGCTGTCGCAGTGCAGAGTCCTCATTCCGAGCGCAACAAGATACAGACCGTGGACGGGGAGACGGGAAAGCCGACGGGGTTCGTCGTCGAGACGCTTCACCGTCCGCAGTCCGCTGATGCCGACGGCATTACGCGCATCAGCCCGATGGCGCTGAGTCTGGACGGAGGGGTCCTGGTAGTCGGCGATCCCGGGGCGCGCACTGTGACGGTCTGGAACACACGCTTGCGTCACCTGGAGAGAGAGCTGGTCTTCTCTGCACCTGTCAATCAGTTGTCGTTCCAGTTGGGCGGCGGCCTGTTGCTGAGCAGTGACGGCACCGTCGTGGCAGCAGTCGTCGGCAACAAGAAGACCATCGAGGCGCGCAGCACACGCACCGGGGCCGCCATTCGCACCATTCGCGGCGTTTCAGGGCAGGTCATGGCCATCAGTGCCGACGGGCAGCTCCTGGTGACCGACACCGGAGAGATCATCGACCTGGGCACAGGCCGTCGTCGGCGGGCTGTGCTGGCCCACTACGCCACGGCCACCCAAGCAGCCTTCAGCCCCGACGGGCGGTTCCTGGCGGCCACTGACTACGCCGGAGGCCTCGCGTTGTGGAACGGCAAGGCCACCAAGCGGCTCACGTATCTCGACGGCGGCAGCGCCTATGCCTACGGACACGGCACACGCCCGCGCGGCGGAATCCTCGCCTTCTCCGTCGACGGCGGCATGCTGGCCGTACAGCACCCGCTCCAGCCCCAAGTCCAGTTGTGGGACACCCGCACCTTGCGTCACGTGGGGGAGCCACTGCCTCTGTCATTGGATGGCGAATATTTCCTGGCCACTTCCCTTGCGTTCGACCCACAGGAGAAGACGCTTCGAACAGTCGGAGGTGCTCTCGACTTCCTCAACAACCAGGGCTCGGTGGGCCGCTCGGTGTACTACACCAAGGCGCCGTTGGACCCTGCAACGTTGGTGACGGGATTGTGCATCCGGGCAGGGCGGGACCTCACCAGAGCCGAGTGGGCGCTCTACATCCCCGAGATCTCCTATCGCCGTGTGTGCGCCTGAGCCGGCATCGTGCCCGCGCGACCAGAGGGGCCACATCGTAGGGCTCACGGCGCTGAGTGAGCGTTTGGTCCTGTCTCGGTCGAGTTGATGTCGTTTCCGGAGTCCTGCAGGGCCGGGGTTGCCGTGCTTGACGGGGTAGTCGACGTGTCTGCGGCGCCTGGGGGTCATTTCGTTCCGACTGCTCCTGTCTGCTCCCAACACGCCCCCAAGCGCCGCCTTTGGACCGCTGGCGGAGTCGGCCTGGGTCGACTGCTTCGCAAACATGACTCCGCACCACCCCTACCCCAGCGACCTGTCGGACGCGCGCTGGGAACTGATCGAGCCCGTCCTGACGTCCTCGCGGGATCAGCGCCGCGCCCGTTGGCTGGACATCGGCCGCGCGCCTGAACATGACCGGCGCCAGGTCATGAACGCCATCCTGTACGTGGACCGCACGGGCATCTCCTGGCGCTATCTCTCGCCCGTCTTCGCCCCGTGGGCCACGGTGTACGGATACTTCGCCAAGTGGCAACAAGGCGGCGTGTTCGAGCAGCTCACCGGCCTGCTCAGGCGCCTTGTCCGCGAAGCCGGGGCCGCGAAGCCGAGCCCTCGGCCTGCGTGCTGGACTCTCAGACCGTAAAGACCTCCGCCAAGTTCACCTCGCGGATCAGGGCACGGGCGCCGGGAAACGGATCATCGGGCGCAAGCGCCACCTCGGCTGCGACACCCTCGGCCTGCTGCTGACCGTGCTGGTCACCGCCGCCAGCGTCTCCGACACCGCGGCCGGCGTGACCCTGCTGTCCCGCATCGTCGCCACCCACCCGCACATCACGAAAGCCTGGGTGGACGCCGGCTATCGCACCACCGCCATCGACCACGGCGCCCGCCTCAGCATCGACGTCCACCCCGTCCACCGACCGCCCGACACCCGCGGGTTCACGATCATCCCAAGACGGTGGACCATCGAACGCAGCATCGGCTGGCTCATGCACCACCGGCGCCTCGCCCGCGACTACGAACGCCACCCGCACCGCTCCGAAGCCATGATCCACCTCGCGATGATCGACCTCATGGCCCGCAGACTCACCAGCGAGGCCAGCCCCAACTGGCGCGGAACCTGACCCGGGACCAAACACGAATCGCCGGACAAACACTCAGTTGGGCCGCCACCCTGACGCCGGTGCCGGCCACCGACTCCCTGACCGTGGACGTGATTCTCGACCACACGGCCTGACGCTGGACCTACATGCCGTCGATACTGTCAGCCGTCCTCACCAGGCCCCGATGCTCGAACGGGCGACCGGTGCTCATGGCCTGTCCCAATCTCCCGCCCCTCCAGTTCGTCACGCGGTTACTCAAAGACTCCAGCGAGCCGCCCGCGCCCGACCGTCCCGATGAAAACGTGTGGGGACACCCGTGCGCCAGGCTGCTCGTCGAGGGTGGATCAGGAAGCGGAGAGACCGCCGATCGGCCACTTGGTTTCGGGGCGGGTGAGCGTCAGGTCGAAGGCCTGCCCGGCCGTGTCGGGATCGGACGACGGCGTCGGGTTGGCGAGCAGGTAAGCGACCGTCGCGGGTGGCCCCGGCAGCGCAGCGGCCTGATCGAGCGGTACGTGGTCGATCGGCACGGCACGCCCGTTGATCCTTTCCGCGAGCTCCGTGATGGTGAGGTCGCTGGGCCCGACCAGGTCGTAGACACCGGGCTTCCCGAGACCATGGGCGGCGTTGGTGATCGCGGATACGACGTCGCCTGCATAGATCGGGCGGAATCTTTGCCCGCCGTCGCCGATGATGCGTAGTGGAGCGCCCTGGACTCTTTGACGGAGCATCAGCTCGAAGGAACTGGGGGCGTCGCTTCCACCCACTATCGGGTCGATACGGAAAATCACTTTGTCGGCAACCGTGTTGATCAGACCTTCGGCCTGCCCCTTGGTCCTGAGGTACCAGTTGCCGTGTGCGGGGTCAGCGCCGAGGTACGACACGTAGATGAGCCGCGCCGCGGGGTTGATCGAGTCCACGACCCTGCGGGTGGAGGCGACGTTTCCGTCCTGGTAGGTGGCCAGGTCGCCGGCGGCGAAAACACCGCTGAGATGGATCACCACCGACGCGTCCGTAAGGGCCTCGACGGCCCGGGAGGAGTGTGTCCAGTTCGGGACGATCTCGTCGGCCGGCAGATCCTCTACCCCACGGACGAGTGCGATTACGCGCACGTCGGAGCCCGCGAGACGGGGCAGCAGAGCGCGTCCGGTACGGCTGTTTGCGCTGGTGACGACGACAGTGCGGGGAACGTTGGACATCGAAGCCCTTTCCGCTAGCGTGCTGGAAACTTGCCTGCTCGAGAGATCTGAGGCTGGTGGAGCGCTTCGTCGAGCAGAGCTCCTGCAGAACGACACAAAGGTGCAACCGCTACCCTAAGTGACCCGTTTGCAATGGGCAGTAGGATGGCGGGCATGACGGAGGTATTGGGACGCCGCGAGCGTAAGAAGGCCCAGACGCGCAAGGCGTTGGCGGACGCCGCGCTTAAGTTGTTCACCGAGCACGGCTTCGACAATGTGGGCGTCCGAGACGTGGCTGAAGAGGCGGATGTGGCGGTCACGACGCTGTTCAAGCACTTCCCCAGCAAGGAAGCGCTTGTCTTCGACGACGACGCCGGCGAGGAGGCACGCCTGGTCGCCGCGGTGCGTGACCGAGAACCCGGTCAGTCCGTCCTTCATGCCCTGCGCGACTATCTCCAGCGAGGCCAGGCGGCCCTCAGCGACCAAGCCTCGGAATTCGCGAACTTCATGCAGTTGATCAACTCCACGCCCTCCCTGCAGGAATACATGCATCGGATGTGGCGCCGACATGAAACAGCACTGGCCGCTGCCATTGCCGAGTCCACCGGCGCCTCTGAAGGCGACATTCGCGTCGCAGCGCTCGCCCGTTTCGTCATAGAGGCCGGAACCCTCGTCAACGGGTACGAGGATCCCGAGCGTGCCCTGCATGAGGTGTTCGACCTGCTGGAACACGGCTGGGAGACTGGCTCGTCTTGAGCCCTTCCTGATGCCCCGCGGCCGGGGGCGGGTGAGGTGTCCGTGCGGACACCTCAAGGAACCCACCGCCGCCCGGCTCTCCCGCGAGGAGGCCGCGAAGCGGGTCTGCGCCCGCTGTCCGGTC
>NZ_JBEYVC010000101.1:0-37055 GCF_040643855.1 Streptomyces sp. NPDC047072
CGGCGTGGAGACCGGGCGCCACAGCGCCGACGGTCTTGTCACATGGTCTGGAACCGCGCCGGAAGAAGGAGTGCTCCCGGCGGCTTCGCGCGGAAGACCACGCCACTCCGGCACCGGCGGAGGAGTTCCTCAACAGGCCCGCCACGCCCAGCCAGCGCATTCACGCGGTGCTGCACCGTCAGCCAGCTCTCAGCCCGGCCATCGTCCTGGTGCTCGCCGCCATCGTGTTCTCCCTGGTGAACGAGCGCTTCTACGCGCTGCAGAACCTGTCACTGGTCGCCCAGCAGGTGGCCGTCATCGGTTCGCTCGCCGTCGGGCAGACGGTCATCATCCTCACCGCCGGCATCGACCTGTCGATCGGCGCGGTGATGGTGCTCTCGTCGCTGCTGATGTCGAAGCTCGTCGCGGACAACCACTGGCCCGGAGTCTTCGCCCTGCTCGCCGGGGCCGTCGTCGCGATCGCCGCCCAGGCCGTCAACGGCCTGCTGGTGACCAAGGTCAAACTGCCACCCTTCATCGTCACCCTCGGCACCCTCAGCGTCTTCACCGCGATCACCCTCATCTACGCCAAGGGCCAGACGGTCGCCCTCCAGCCGGGCGACATCCTGATGTGGACGGCCAACACGGTCTCGCTGGGCCAGCTGAACCTGACCAACGGCGTCCTGCTCATGATCGCCCTGTACGTCGTGATCGGTTACGCCCTGCGGTACACCGCCTGGGGACGCCATCTCTACGCCGTCGGTGACGACAGCGAGGCCGCGCGCCTGGCCGGTATCTCCGTCAACCGGGTCCTGCTGAGCGCCTACATGGTCGGCGGCTTCGCCATCGCCGTGGGCGCCTGGATCCTCGTCGGCCGCGTGGGCGGCGGCGACCCCAACAGCGGTCTCAACGCCAACCTCCAGTCCATCACCGCCGTCGTGATCGGTGGCACGAGCCTGTTCGGCGGACGCGGGGTGGTCTTCGGTTCGCTGATCGGCGCGCTCATCGTGCAGGTCTTCGTCAACGGCCTCGCGCTGGCCGGCATCGACCCCAACTACCAAGTCCTCGCAGTCGGCGTCCTGGTGATCGCGGCTGTCTCCGTCGACCAGTGGATCCGGAGTGTGAAGTCGTGACGAGCGCCCCCGTTCTCGAGGCCAAGAGCCTGGTCAAGGTCTTCGGCAGGGTCGTCGGTCTCAACGACGTAGACCTCACCCTGTACCCCGGCGAAGTGCTCGCCGTCATCGGCGACAACGGCGCCGGCAAGTCCACCCTCATCAAGTGCCTGTCCGGAGCCCTCGTCCCCGACCGGGGCAGCATCCTGGTCGACGGCAAGGAGGTCACCTTCAAGCGGCCGCAGGACGCCCGCGACGTCGGCATCGAGACCGTCTACCAGACCCTCGCCGTCTCGCCCGCACTGGACATCGCGAGCAATCTCTTCCTCGCCCGCGAGATCCGCCGCAAGGGCATCCTCGGCTCGGTGTTCCGCATGCTCGACACCGGGGAGATGAAGAAGCAGGCCGCCGACCACATCAAGCGGCTCGGTATCGGCACCCTGCAGAACATCAACCAGGCGGTCGAGACGCTCTCCGGCGGCCAGCGCCAGTCCGTCGCCGTCGCCCGCACCGCCGCCTTCGGCGGCCGGGTCGTCATCCTCGACGAACCCACCGCCGCCCTCGGCGTCCGCGAGACCGGCCAGGTCCTCAAACTCGTCCGCGACCTGCGCGACCAGGGCCTCGGCGTCATTCTCATCAGCCACAACATGCCCAACGTCTTCGAGGTCGCCGACCGCATCCACATCCAGCGGCTCGGCGGCTGCGCGGGCGTCATCACCCCCGACGCGTACTCCATGGAGGACGCGGTGGCCATCATGACGGGCGCGAAGAAGCTCGCCCCCGAAGCGAGCTGAAGGAAGCAGACGGGCATGACCGCCGAGTACCGGATCACCGAGAGCCGCCTCGGCGGCGAACCCACCCTCGTCGTCTCAGCACCCGACGACTCGGCACGCGCCGTGCTCGCCCTGCACGGCGCGACCCTGCTGAGCTGGCAGGTCGGGCGCGCGGAGACCGGCCGCCCGACCGAGCTGACGGACGGCTACCGCGACGAGAAGGAACTCCTCTCCCAGGACGGGGTACGCGCAGGCCTGCTGGCCCCCTTCCCCAACCGCGTGGCCGACGGCCGCTACCACTACGACGGCCACGATCACGACCTGCTCCCCGGCCACCGCGGTGACCGGCTCGTCTACCACGGCTTCGCCCGCGAGGCTCCCTTCGAACTCACCCACGCCACCACGACACCGGACTCCGCCCGGATGCTCCTGCACACCACGAGCATCCGGCCGGGCGCGTACCCCGGCTACCCCTTCGCCATCGACCTCACCGTCGCATACACGCTCTCCGCCGACGAGTTGAGCATCGAGATCCGCGCGACGAACGTGGGCGCCACCACCGCTCCCTACGCGGCGGGCTGGCATCCCTACTTCACCCTCGCGCACCCCGTCGACGAGCTGACCCTTCACATCCCCGCACGCACCCTGATCCGCACCGACGCGTCCCTCCTCCCGCTGCCCGGCGAGGACGCCCGGATCCCCCTGGACAGCCGCCCCGCCATGGATTTCCGTACGCCTCGACGACTGGGCGACGCGGTGATCGACGCCTGTTACGCGGACCTCCTCCCCGGCCCCGCCGGCCGGATCGAGACGGTCCTGAGCGACCCGGCGTCCGGCGAGGAGCTGCGCGTGTGGCAGCACAGTGGTTACCTGCACGTCTTCACCGGTGACACCCTGGCCCGCGACCGCCGTGCCTCCATCGCCCTCGAACCCGTCGAGACCATGACCAACGCCTTCAACCGGCCGGAACACGCCGCCGCTCTCGCCCTGGAACCCGGCCGAAGCCGTGCGTTCGCCTTCGGCGTCCGGTACACGGCCGGAGGGACCGGGGGCCCCGACGAGAGGCGGTAGTGGCGAGCCGATGCCGTAGTCGGCTTCGATTTCAGAGGCCGGGCCGGGGCTCGTCCTACCCTCGGTAACTGCGGTGCGCCCGGCCGGAATCGGCGATTGCCTGCGCGAAACAGGTCGACCAGCCTGTCCCTGGGGCGAGCGTAAATGGGGGACGGGTTCCGGCGCGGTCGCTGGGCGGACGCCGGCTGGCACCGCGAGACACGGGCCGCCCTTGTGGGCACTCCTCTGCGGGGCGCGGTACGGCGACCGTGCTCACACCGGCTCTCGGCTCGCGACAGACTCGTTGGCGGACTCGTCGGCGGGGGACGGGCCATGCCCGCCGGGGATCGCCGCGAGCAGCTCGCGGGTGTACTCGTGGCGGGGGCGCGTGAACAACTCCTCCGGCGGGCCCGTCTCCACGATCCGACCGGCCCGCATCACGGCGACCTCGTGCGCGATCTGCCGTACGACGGCCAGGTCGTGGGAGATGAAGAGGTACGCCACACCCGTGTCGTCCTGCAACTCGGCGAGCAGCTCCAGGACTTGGGCCTGCACGGACACGTCGAGCGCGGAGACGGGCTCGTCGCAGACCACCAGGTCGGGGGAGAGGGCGAGCGCGCGGGCGATCGCCACCCGCTGCCGCTGACCACCGGACAGCTCGGCCGGCCTGCGCTCCAGCGTGGCCGCGGGAAGCGCCACCCGGTCGAGGAGTTCCCGGGCCCGCTCCAGCCGGGAGGCGCGGTCGCCGACCCTGAAGGCGCGCAGCGGCTCGGTGATCACCTCGCCGATGGAGAAGCGCGGGTCGAGGGAGGCGTACGGGTTCTGGTAGACGAGCTGGGCGCGGCGGCGCAGCTCCCTGGCCCGGTTGCCGCGCGCGGTGGTGACGTCGGTGCCGTCGAACAGGACCTGCCCGGCGGTCGCGTCGGTCAGGCGGAGCGTCAGCCGGGCGGTGGTGGACTTGCCCGACCCGGACTCGCCGACCAGGGCGAGGGTCCGGCCGCGGTGGAGGGTGAAGCTGACGTCGTCCACCGCGCGCAGGGTCCGTGGTCCGTCCCCGGCGCGGGGGAGCCTGAACTCCTTGACCAGATTGCGGACTTCGACCAGCGGAGCGGTATCGGCTTCGGGGGCGGAGACCGGGGTGCGGGGCCGGGCGGTCGTCAAGCTCGGTGCGCTGGCCAGGAGTTGGCGGGTGTACGCGTGCTGCGGGTCGGCCAGGATCTCGTCGGTCGGGCCCGCCTCGACCACCCTGCCCTGCGACATGACCACCAGGCGCTGGGACCGGTCGGCGGCGACCCCGAGGTCATGGGTCACCAGCAGCACGGCGGTGCTCGACTCCTCGGTCAGCCGCTGAAGATGGTCGAGGATCACCCGCTGCACGGTCACGTCGAGCGCGCTGGTCGGCTCGTCGGCGATGATCAACTCCGGCTTCGCGGCGATGGCGACGGCGATCAGAGCCCGCTGCCGCATGCCGCCGGAGAGCTCGTGCGGGTACTGCCGGGCCCGTACGGCGGCGTCGGGCAGCCCGGCCCGGTCGAGCACGGCGATCGCCTCGGCCGGGGCCGAACGCCGGGTCGCCAGACCGTGGATGCGCAGCACCTCGGCGACCTGGTCACCGATCCGCGCGACCGGGTTGAGCGACACCGACGGGTCCTGCGGGACCAGACCGATCCGCGCCCCGCGTACCGTGCGCAACTCCGCTTCCGACAGCGTCGCGAGGTCGTGCCGGCCGAAGCGGACCGTGCCCGCCTCGATACCTCCGTTGCCCGGCAGGAGCCGGGTGATCGCGTGCGCGGTCGTGCTCTTGCCGGACCCCGACTCGCCCACCACGGCGGTCACTTGACCCGGCCACACGTCGAGGTCCACGCCCCGCACAGCGGGGACCGTGCCCCCGCGCGTGGCGTACGACACGGACAGACCGCGTATCTCCAGCAGGGGTGTGCTCACGTCGTCACCGCTCTCGGCGTGTTCGTCGGTCATCGCTGCCGGGACCATTCGCCGTCCAGCGCCCGGGCGATGCGGTTGGTGGCCAGCACGGTCGCGGCGATCGCCAGTCCCGGCAGCGCCGTCAACCACCAGGCGTTGGCGAGGTAGTTGCGGCCGTCGGAGATCAACGTGCCCCACTCCGGGGCCGGCGGGGGAGCGCCGTAGCCGAGGAAGCTCAGTGCGGACACGGCGAGGATGGAGGCGCCGAAGTCCAGGGTGGCCAGGACGATCACCGGGCCCGCCGCGTTGGGCAGGACGTGCCGGCCCAGCACCGAGTACCAGCGGGCCCCGCAGGAGCGGGACGCCTCGACGAACACCGCCTGCCGCACCCGCAGTACCTCGGCGCGGGCCACCCGGGCGAAGGAGGCGACGCTGGCGATGCCGACCGCGACGGCCACCTTCACCGTGCCGTAGCCGAGCGCGGTGACGAGGGCCAGGGACAGGAACAGCGCCGGGATGGACAGGAGGACGTCGACGAAGCGCATCAGCACGTCGTCGACCCAGCGGCCCACGAACCCGGCGACCACGCCGAGCAGTCCGCCGAGCACGAACGCGACCAGCACGGCAATGAGCGTGGCTTTCAAGGACAGTTGGGCGCCGTGGACGACCCGGGTGAACACGTCGCGGCCCAACTCGTCCGTGCCGAACCAATGCGCGCCGCTCGGCCCGCGGAAGTTCTGCGACGGCACGCCCTTCAGCGGGTCCTGCGAGGTGAACAGGTCCGGCGAGAAGGAGGCCAGGACCACCAGCACGAGGACGGCGACCGAGAGCAGGAGGCCCGGGCGGCGGACCAGGAACCGGGTGACCCGCCGTACGTCGACACGACGTGCCGGTCCTCCGGGAACGGTCCCGGTGTCGATCGGCCGGGCGAGGCCGAGAGCGGCCTCGGCCGGGTCGTCGACGCCGACGTCGGCAATGCTCTGGCTCATGCGAAGCTCGCCCTTCTCTCCGAGGCCACCACGATCCGCGGGTCGAGCAGCGGATAGACCAGGTCGACGAGCAGGTTCGTCGTCACGAAGATCAGCGCCCCGAACACCACCACGCCCTGCACCACCGGGATGTCCTGGACCGTGACGGCCGCGGCGGTCACCCGGCCGAGGCCGTCCCGGGAGAACACGGTCTCCACCACCACGGATCCGGCGATCAACTGGCCCACGAGGAGACCGACGACCGTCAGCGCGGGCAGGGACGCGTTGCGCAGCGCATGCCGTAGGTGAACCCGCCAGCGCCCGGCGCCCTTGGCCCGCGCGGTCTCCACGTACGCCTGGTCCAGCGCGGTGAGCAGGCTCTTGGCGAGCACCTGGGCCACCTGCGCGCCGGTCGGGACCGCCAGTGTCAGGGCGGGCAGCACCAGTCCGCGGAGGCCGTCGTTGCCGAAGGCCGGGAACCAGTGCAGCCGGAACGAGAACGTCTCCACGAGCAGCAGGCCGACCCAGAAGGTCGGGACGGACACCCCCAACGGCGGTAGCAACAGCAGGAGTTGCCGCAGCCAGCGTTGGGAGGTGTAGGTCGCCACCACCGCCAGACCTCCGCCGAGGACCACCGCGAGCAGCAGGGCCGCGCCGGTCAGCTGGAGAGTCTGGGGCAGCGCGTCGGCCAGCGTGGCGGTGACCGGGCGGCCGGTCGACACCGAGTCGCCGAAGTCCCCGCGCACCGCCCGGCCCAGGTAGTCGGCGTACTGCGCCGGCACGGGCCTGTCGAAGCCGTACTCGGCGCGCAGGGCGGCCAGTTGCTTCGGGTCGACCTGTCCCGAGTCCATCCCGGCACTGGCCATCGCCGTGACCGGGTCACCGGGAAGGAAGTCCAGCACCAGGAAGGAGACCGTGTAGGCGGCCCACAGCACCCCGACCGCCTGGGCCAGCCGTTTGATCACATAGCGGCGCACGGGTCAGCCGATCCAGGTGTCGTGCAGCTGGATCCGGCTGGAAGCGTCGAAGTTCAGGTCGTGCACCTTGTTCGTCACGCCGAGCTGGGTCTGGAGCTCCACCACGGGCGCGTAGGAGGCGTTCTGCACGATCAACTGCTGTGCCTGAGTGACCAGTTCCTTGCGCTTGGCCGTCTCGCTGGTCGCCGCCTGAGCGGACAGCTCGGTGTCCAGGTCGCCGGCCGGGACGCGGTAGAAGTTGGCCAGCTTGGTGGAGAAGGAGCTGCGCAGGATGTCCGGGTCGGCACGGGTGACGTTCCCCCAGGCCGCGTCGTAGTCGCCGGACTGCAGCGTCGGCGCCAGCTGGGTGACCTGGACCTGCTTGAGGGTCACTTCGATGCCGACGGCCTTGAGTTGCTGCTGGATCAGCTCCAACGCGGGCTGATTGGTGGCCGCGTTGGGGATCCAGGTGATGGCCAGGCTCAGCTTCTTGCCGTCCTTCACCCGGATGCCGTCGGCACCGGTCTTCCAACCCGCCTCGTCCAGCAGGGACTTCGCCTTGGCCGCGTCGAAGGAGAGGCTGGAGGCGAGGTTCGTGTAGTCGGGTGTGGTGTGGGCGAGGACGCTGGTGGCCGCCTGGGTGCCGGTCGGGAAGACGGTGTCGGCGATCTGCTGCCGGTCGACGGCGTACAGGATCGCCTGGCGCACCCTGGTGTCCTTGAGGACCGGCCGGGACTGGTTGAGGCCGAGGCCGAACACGATGCCGGGGTTGGCCCGTCGCAGCAGGGTGACCTGACCGCCCTTGAGCGCCGCCTCGTTGGCCCTGCCGACGCTGCTGATCGCGTCCACCTGGCCGGACTGCAGACTGCCCGCCCGTACCCCCGGCTCCGGTACGACCTTGAAGACCAGCTTGTCCAGGTACGCCTCGCCCTTCTTGGCCCACAGCGAGGAACCCCAGGCGTACCCGGTGCGCTTGGCGAGGGTGATCGACTGGTTCTGGACGTACTGCTTGAGCACGAAGGGCCCGGACCCGATCACGCCGTCACTGCACTTCTGCTGCGGTGTCCTCTTCACGCTCGCCGACGACTCGATGCCCAGCGAGTGGGTCGAAGTGGCCTGCAGAAACTGGGCGTTGGGTTGCGCGAAGGTCACCCGGACGGTGAGCGGGTCGACGACCGTGGTGCTCTTGACGCCGCTCAGATACCCCTCGGCCAGGGTCCCGAGGGCGCCGAGCTTCGGCACGGCGTCGAAGTTGTCCTTGACCACCTGCGCGGTCAGCTTCGAGTCGTCGCTGAAGGTGACCCCCGACCGCAGATGGAAGGTGAACGTCCGGGTGTCGGCGCTGATGTCCCAGCTCTTCGCGAGCCACGGCACGATCTTGCCGGTCTTCGGGTCCTGGTCGGTCAGGGAGTCCACGACCTGACGTACCGAGTAGATGGTCTCGTTGCTGGCGACCTGCTGCGGGTCGACGCAGCCGGCGTCCGACCCCACCGCGAAGGTCAGGGTGCCGCCGGACTTCGGCGCGCCGCCGCCGGTGCCGGAACCGGAGGTGCCCGAACCGCAGGCGGTCAGCAGCACGCTGGTGGTCAGGAGGGCGGTGGCCGCCGCCCATCGGGGGGATCTGAAAGCCGGAAGTGCGTTCACGGAGGGGTCTCCTACTGGTGTCACCAGGCAGGGCGGTGCCGTACGAGGTGCGGCGGCGCATGCGCGCAGGGGGAAGCTGAGGTCAGACGCAGACAGGTGCGACGACGACCGGGGCGTGCCGGATCACGACCGGCGACGGGGGTTCGTCAGGCCTGACAGAGGCAGCTGGTCGAGCGCTTCAGATCGATGTGGCGGCGGCGCGCCAGCCGGGAGAACACGGTGGCGAGGGCGAACGAGGCGCTGTGCCGCATGCCGGTCCTCCCCACTTCCGGCCCCGCTCACGGGGCCACGCGCTTGCGGGGATCATCGGCGATCCCCGCCGGGCTTTCACCTGGAGCACCCCACCGCGTAGGAGGGTTGCCGGTCAGCGAGCCAGGGCTTGACGCTGACACTCCATGCCTTTTGTGATCGTACGGAGCGGTTTCGTCGTACGTCAATGGCGGATCCGGAGCGTGAGACGGCTCATGAACCGCCGCGCTCCCGGGGGATCTTGAGGCCCGCCTCGATCGCCACCGGCAGCCGGTTCTCGGCCGGGGGCAGCGGGCAGGTGGCCAAGTCGGTATAGGCGCAGGGCAGGTTGGCCGCGCGGTTGAAGTCCAGGACGACCGTGCCGTCGGAGGCGGGCGGTTCGACGGACAGGGACCGGTTGGCGGCGTACGTCGTGACACCCGAGGTTGCGTCCGTGAACAGCACCGTCAGCGCGCCCGCACCCCGGCCGGGGAACGCGGTCAGCGCCAACTGCCGCCCCTCCAGCTCGAACTCGACCCGGCCCGGAGCGTCGTAGACGTGCTCGAGACCCTCGACCGCGGCGCCCACGGTGGTCGGCCGCGGCGCGTCGAAGGGCACGTAACGACCCGTCACGACCCAGCGCGGGTCCGGGGCGTAGGCGGGTGTCCCGGTGAACGCGGTGCGCAGCGGCGCGTCCGGATGCCGGGGGCGCACGATGTCGTTGCCGCCGCGCTTGGCGACCTCGATCACGGCGTCGCCCCAGACCGCGTTGACGCCACCGCGCTCGGGCAGCACGCCGAAGCGGTGCTCGCCGCGGGCCGGGTTGCCGTCGACGAGGAGTTCCTCGCCCTCGTCGAGGTCCACCACGACCCCGTCGGGGCCGGTGCGCCAGGCTCCGGGCGCGTCCGGGAAGCGCTGCGGCCGCTCGTCGAGCCAGTACAGGCCGGTGACGGCCAGGAAGCCGTGCGGGTCCGCCAGCCGCGCGTCCTGGGTGCGGTACCAGTCCAGCCAGTGCTCGGTGAAGGCGTGGAGGTCTGTCGATGTCGCTTCGGTGGTCATGCGTACTCCTTCGTCATGCGTGTCTCGTCGTCATGCGCGCCTTACGCCCTGTGGTGCCGTCAGCCCGCCTGCCGGTGGTCCGGCGCGGACCGGCGGGTGAGGGGCTCGCGCAGGCCGAGATGGTCGCGGAGGGTGCCGCCGGTGTACTCGGTGCGGTAGACCCCGCGTTCCTGGAGCTCCGGGACGAGCAGGTCGACGATGTCGTCGAGCCCGTCGGGGATCAGATACGGCGTGACGTTGAAACCGTCGACCGCGCCGTGCCGTACGAAGTGGGCGAACTTGTCGGCCAGGCCGGCCGGGGTGCCCACGTGGCCGCGCTGTGGGCCCAGCGCGATGACGGTCTCGCGCAGCGACCAGCCGTGCGCCTCCGCCTTGGCCCGCCACTCGGCCACGACCGCCCGCGGGTCGGTGATACGGCGCGCGCCGAACGAGCCGTCGTTCTCGGCGACGACCGGATCCTCCTTCGGCAGCGGACCGTTGGCGTCCCGGCCGGACAGATCGATGCCCCACAGCAGCCCGGCGATCCCCAACGCGGTTGCGGGAGTGACCTGTTGGAGCCGGATCCAGCGCTTCTTCTCCTCGGCCTCCGCCTCGGTGGCGCCGATGATGATCTCGGTGCCGGGCAGGATCCGCAGATCGTCGTCGGGCCGTCCGACGGCGCGCAGCCGGGTGCGGATGTCCTGGGCGAAGGTGAGCGCGTCGTCGAAGTCGTCGCCGTGCGCGGAGAAGATCACGTCGGCGTTGCGGGCGGCGAAGTCGCGCCCCTCTCCGGAGTCACCGGCCTGGAAGATCACCGGGTGCCCCTGGGCGCTGCGCGGCAGCGTCGGCGCGAGATCGACGTCGAACTGCGGCCCCCGGTGGCGCACTTGGCGTACGGCACCGGGCGCGGACCACGCGGGCGCGTCCCGCGTGTCGGCGATCGCTCGGTCCTCCCAGCCGTCCCAGAGGGCGCGGGCCACGGTGAGGAACTCCTCGGCGCGCCGGTAGCGGTCGGCGTGGTCGAGGTAGCCGCCGCGCCGGAAGTTGGCGCCGGTCCAGGCGTTGTCGGTGGTCACCACGTTCCAGCCGGCGCGGCCCTCGGAGAGGAGGTCGAGGCCGGAGAGGCGGCGGGCGAGGTCGGCGGGCTCGTTGAAGGTGGAGTTGGAGGTGGAGACCAGGCCGATCCGGCGGGTGACCGCGGCCAGCGCCGCGAGCTGGGTGATCGCGTCCGGGCGCCCGGCCACGTCGAGGTCGTGGATCCGCCCGTCGACCTCGCGCAGCCGGAGCCCCTCCCCGAGGAAGAACGCGTCGAACAGGCCCCGTTCGGCGGTCTGCGCGACCTTGCGGAAGGAGGCCGGATCGATCTGGGAACCGCTCTCGGGGGCCGACCAGATGGTCCAGTGGTTCACGCCCTGGAAGAACACCCCGAAGTGCAGCTGGGCGTCCGGCCGGGGGACGTCGAGGGGATCGGTGCGGGTCATCGGAGTTCCTCCTGGGCGGATGCGACGGACGCAACGGGCGTGACAGTCGCGGCCGCGAAGCGGTTGGCGGGGCGCTCCAGACCCAGGGTCGAGCGCAGCGACGTGCCGGGCAGCGGCCGGGCGACCAGACGGCGCTCCGACAGGGCGGGCAGCACAAGCCGGGAGAGGACGGGCAGGTCCTCGTCGAGCACCAGTGGACGCAGTCGTACGCCGTCGACGTAACTGCTCAACTCCTGGAGCAGGGAGACCAGTTGCTCCGCCGGTCCGATGTGCCGCAGTCTGCCCCGGTCGGCCCACGGGGCGTGCCGCTCCAGATCGGCGACGCGCTCGGCGGCCGTGGCGTCCGGGGTGTCCAGCGCCACCTCGACCTCGGCGAGGACCCGGGGCGTACCGGCCTTGGCGGCGGCCGAGGCGACCGCTTGGAGGTCACGGCCCTCCACCAGGGCGACGTCGAGCAGGTCCGCGGGCACCCGGTCCGGGCGGCCCAGGACGACGAGCTGCCCCTGCGGCGGGCGCGGCACGATCGCCGGGCCCTTGACGGCGTACGTCTCTCCAGTGAAGTCGATGTAGTGGAGCCGGTCGCGGTCGAGGTAGCGGCTGGTGGCCACGGACCGGACGACCGCGTCGTCCTCCCACGAGTCCCACAGCGCCCGCGCCACCTCCACCCCGTCCCGGGACTCCCGGCCCCGCGCCTCGGCGCCGTCGACGAGGGGGCGCCCCCAGGCGCGCGCCGCCTCGGGCCGCTCCTCCTCCGTCACCACCCACCCGGCACGGCCCGCCGAGATGTGGTCCAGAGACGCCAACTGGCCGGAGACATGGAAGGGTTCGGCATACGTGAGCGGGACGACGGGCGCGATCCCGATCGTGCTCGTGGACGCGGCGACGAACGCCGCACGCTCCACCGCGCCGATACGGCCCACGGGGTCCGGGCCGGTTCCGGGCGGCAGCACACCGTCGTCGAGGGTGATCAGGGTGAACCCGGCGTTCTCCGCCGCGGCGGCGACCCGGGACACCCGGCGCGGGGTGAGCAACCGGTCGGGCGAGTGGGCGGCGCGGCGCCAGGCCGCGGGGTGGGCGCCGTCGCCGTCGATCTCGACGGCGAGGTGCAGGGCTGAGCCGGACAAGGGGGTTCCTTCCGAGACACACGCGGACTCGCGGCCGTACGGCTCAAGGCGCGGGGGCCTGGGTGTACGGCCACGACGAGACGGCCGGCGGGGCGGGCCGGCGGGGGTCAGACGTGTTCAGACGTGTTCACACGTGTGCGGAAGGACAGACCGCGGAGGAGGTGCGGCAGTAGTCGACATGCCGCCGGGTGATCAGCCGCGCACCGGTGCACACACCCCGTGGGGTCGCGCCGGCTGCGTGCATCGTGGGCCTCCACCCGTCAGAAGATTGCTGATTCAACGTACGTCGACCGCCCCCGCGAGTGTCAAGGGCGTCTCACGGCCTCAGCCGCCCGAGCGGAAGTTGTTGCCGGTGATCTCGCCGTCGTCCGTCGTGGCTGCGGCGACGCAGCGGAAGACACGCAGGCCGTCGGCCCACTGGGTGGTGGACGGGGGGATGATGTCTACGTTCCACTCGGCGGCGGCCGCGGTACCGGCGGCCGTCCGGGACTTGGCCATGATCCGCTGCGAGCACAGCGCCTTCACGTCGGGGTGGCGGATCAGATCGCGGGCGTTGTTCGTCATCCCGTCCGAGGGCAGCGGGGCGATCGCGAACGTCTCCCAGACGTGCTTGGTGTGACAGTCGGCGGCGCTGACCGTCACGTTCCCGGAGATGTCGGTGATGCCGCTCCAGCACTCCGGGGTGGTGACACAGCGGCCGCCGACGTCGGGGACCGAGGCGGCGGGGCAGTTGTCGGTGGTGGTGGCCACACCGCCGAAGGCCGCGTTCGCCTTGTCGGCGGAACTGGCGGAAGTGGCGGAACTGTCGGACGAGGGGGTCGATTTGGTGCCGGATGCCGAATCGCCCGACTGCCCACGCTGGTTGACCACCACGGTGACGGTCACTGTGACCGAGACCGCCACCACCGCGAGCGCGGCGATCAGCCAAGTACGGCGAGTCTTGGTCGAGTTCACCGTCGTCGCCGCGGGCGGGGCCGGCAACGCAGTGGCGGGAGGTGCCGCTTCGGGGCGGACGTTCATGCTGGGGGCCGGTCCGAAGCCGATGGGACGTTCGTCGGCGTCCACGTCCACGGCCGCCAGGGCGTCGCGCAGGGCGCCGGCGTCGGAGAGGCGCAGGGTCGGATCCGCCGCCAGGGCGTGCCGTAGGACCTGGTTCAACGCCGTGGGGACGGTGGGGAGTTCGGGGTAGGGCCAGGTGTGCCGCACGATGAGCTCGGCCAGGCTCAACTGGCCGCCGTCCTCGGGGTGGTGCGGCGGACGGCCCAGCAACAGGGCGTAGAGCGTGGCGGCGAGGGAGTACACGTCTGCGGCGGGGGTCGGGTCGGCCCGGTGGAAGGCCTCGGGCGGCGCGTACGCGGGCGTGAGCGCCTCGCGGGTGACCGAGAGCTCCCGGTCGGGCCGGGGCATGGCCGCCAGCCCGAAGTCGGCGAGCGCGACCCCGCCGTACCGGTTGACCAGGATGTTGCCCGGCTTGATGTCCCGGTGCAGCACCCCGGCCGCGTGCGCCGCGGCCACCGCGTCGGCTATGCCCACGCCGATGTCCCGCGCCTCCTTCACGGACAGCGGACCCTCCCGGCGGATCCGCTCGCCCAGGGATCCGCCGGGACACAACTCCAGCACCATGTAAGGGCGGTTGTCCGCGAGCACCCCGGCGTCGTACACCGGCACCACGTGCGGATGCCCGGACAGCTGCCCGGCCGCGGTGACCTCCCGCATGAACCGCTGCCGGTCGCGGGGCGTGTCCAGCACCCGGCCGTCGACCTTGAGCGCCACCTCCCGGCCCACGGCGAGCTGCCGCGCCCGGTACACCGTGGCGAACCCGCCCCGGCCCAGCACCCCCTCGATCGTGTAACCGTCGAGGTCCACACCGTCGTACGCCATCCCGCCCAGCCCCCACCGCAGCCCACCCGCGGCAGAACATCTGACCGGGGACGCGCAGACTCTAGCCGAGGGGGGTGACAGGGGGGGCCGGCCCGGAGCCGGGAAGCGGTACGGGTCCGGAGCCGGAAGGGCGTTGTCAGTGGGGGGTGCCATGATCGCGGCATGGACCTCGACAACGACACGGCCGAGGCGTGCCGCCGGATGTTCGCGGCGCTCGTCACGGGCATCGAGGAGCGGCAGTGGGCCGACCTCTCCCTGGCGGTCGGTGCGGTGCTGCGGTGTACGGGCCCGCTGCCGGACCTGGCCGAACCGGCCCGTGTCCTGACCGAGTTCGCGCTGGAGGCGGAGCGTATGACCCAGCCGTACGCCCTGCTCACGGTGGCGGGGCTCGCCGACGGTGAGTCGTCGCGGGCCGTGGTGGAGTGGTTCGGCCGCGACGCGGGTCCGATCGCCCTGGACGAGATCACGGTCGTCACCGGCCTCGCCCCGGTCGAACGGGCGTTGGTGGCCGAGGTCGAACAGGCCGGCTCGTTCACCGCGCCGCCGGTCCACGCGGACGCGTGGGCGAGGCTGGCGGGGATCCCCGCCTACGAGGCGTTCGCGCGGCGCGCGCTGGTGGCTGCCGCCGACCGTGCCGACGCGCTCCACAAAGGGGAGATCCCCTATCGCGCGGAGAAGCTGTTCGCCGCCCGGGAGGCCAGCACGCTCGGGCGTGCCGCGCGCGTGGCCCTCCACCGTGACGAACCCTGGCTGCCGTCTCTCCTCGACCGCCTGCTCCCCGGCATCTCGGTCGCCCCCACCACGGCCAGGACCCTCCCCTCCCAGGCGCTCCTGTACGAACTCGTGCGCGCCGCCCAGGAGTTCCCGACCCCCGAGCTGGTGAGCGCGATACGGACGGTCCGTGGGACGGTCCGGCACGCCGGGGTTCCCAAGCAACTCGACAAGATGCTCAAGAAGGTCGACGCCGCCCTCGCCGAGCGCACGGACGTGGCCCTGCGGCTCCCTTCCCTGGGCTTCGACGAGGACGGTGTGCTGCGGGTGGACGCCGGTGACGGTTACACCGCTGCGGTGACGGTCGACGGGAGCGCCGTGCTGACCTGGCACAAGGATGGTCGGCCTCTGCGCGGTGTCCCGGCACGCGTCCGCCGTGACCGGCCCGCCTTGGTGAAGGAGGTACGCGACCTGGTCAAGCGCGTGGACGCCCATCTCCTCACCCTCGCCCGGGCGTTGGAGGGTGGGTTCACGGTCGACGCCGTCCATCCGTACGGCAGGTGGCGTGCCGAACTCGCCGGGCATCCGCTGGCCCGGACGGTCGTGCGCCGGCTGATCTGGGAGGTCGAGGTCGCGCCGGGGGTGTGGGAGGCCGTGCTGCCGGAGGCAGGAGAGTTGCCGGACGCGCCCGACGGCGTCGGCGTACGGCTGTGGCACCCCATCCGGTCCGCGCCGGACGTCGTGCAGGCCTGGCGGGACCTGCTGGTCGACCGGCAGATACGGCAGCCGTTCAAACAGGCGTTCCGTGAGATCTACCTCCTCACCCCGGCCGAGGAGGCGACGGGCGTCCACTCCAACCGCTTCGCCGCCCACCTCGTCCACTACCACCGGATGTTCGCGCTGTTCCGGGCCCGGGGCTGGGCGAGCGACCGGCTCGGCCCCTGGGACGGCGGCGCGGAGGATGTGGCCCAGCGGACCCTCGGCGCGGGGGAGTGGCGGGCCTCCTTCCATCACGCGCTCGCGGACTGGGCGGGTGACGACCTGCTCGCCGCCACCGACCAGGTGCGCTTCACCCGCCGCGTGGCGGGAGCCTGGCAGGAGGCGCCGCTCAGCGAGGTACCGCCGCTGGTGTTCAGTGAGGCCATGCGCGACGTGGACCTCTTCGTCGGCGTGACCTCCATCGCGGCCGACCCCGACTGGACCGACCGGGGCCCCGCACGGGCCTACTGGGAGCGGGTGTTCCTGCCGTTCGAGGACGAGCGGTTGTCGGTGATCCTCAGCAAGGCGCTGCTGCTCGCCGACGACACGAAGATCACCGACCCGACGATCCTCGCCCAGATCAGGCGGGGTGGATGAACGAGCGCGGCGCCGTGTCCATGCGGACACCGCTGACTGCGGCGCGACGCCGGGACGACCCACACCGACTACACGCTGCCGGCCCACTTCGGCATGTCCGAGCCGGCCCAGCGGCGGTGGAGAGGTGTTGCCGCACGGCTTCCGGCTGGCGGAGGCCCTGCCGCGCGGGTCCGGTCAGAGGGTCTGCGCTGCGGGTTCCGGTCAGTGGCTCAGTCCTGCGCGCGGCAGCCCTGCGCGCCCCAGTCGTGCGCGCCCCAGTCCTGCGCGCCGCAGCCTGGCGGGCCGTAGTCCTGCGCGTGCCGGTCCTGCGTGTCCCGGTCAGAGGCCCTGTCTCGCCGGTTCCGGTCGGTGGATTCCCTTCGGTCGGTAGCCCAACTCCTCGGCGCGGCCCAGGAGATCGGCGAGGTACCAGATGATCGCCAGCCACATCTCCGTGCCCTGGAGGCCTGGTTCGGGCCCGGGGCCCTCGGTGCCCGGACCGAAGCCGAACCCCCGGCCGTCCTGCCAGCGGAGCAGGACCGCGGCGAGTTGCTGCTCGGCCCAGGCGCGGATCTCGACGGCCCGGTACCCGTCGGCGCCCGCCCCCAGCTGGCGGGTGCACAGCCACAGAGGGTGTACGACGTCCAGGACGTTGCAGGCGTTCTCCCGGCCCGCGCCGAAGTACCGGGTGTCGCGGCCGTGGTCCAGGACGGCGTCCACGACCCGTTGCGGGTACGGCACCGGGAGCCCGAACTGTGCGAAGGATCCCCGGGTGAGCCGGTAGTAGCCGTTGACCACCTGGAGCCGCCCCGCCTCGGCCGAGGGGCTGCCCCACATCCCCGTCCACGGGTCGGCCCGGGTGAGCAGCCAGCCGAACAGCGCCTCCATGGTCGCGTCGCCGCCGTGCCCGTGCCGCAGGTTGTGCTGTGCTGCCGTGGCCCAGGAGTCGATCCAGGCCCCGGCTCCCCACGCGTGCGTACGCCAGGGCAACGCATCCAGCCGCGCGACGAGTTGACGTGCCGTCATGTCCCGTACTCCGCCCACGATATGGGGGAGGGAGGTGCCCAGCAGATCGAGGGCGTACCCGACGCACAGGACGTGGTAGAGCGCGGCGCCCTCGCCGATGAACCCGTCTTCGTCCGCTACGGGCACCGGCTCGCCGAACTCCGGGACGAGACCGCTCTTCGGGTCCTGGAGCCCGGACAGCCGCGAGACGTGCTCGTCCGCCGACAACTGCTCCGGGACGGTACCCAGCAGGAGTTCGGCGATCTCCACGGCGTCGCAGTGGGCCCGGACGGTCGGCGCGACGCCCGGGCGGTCGACGTAGCGCTCGCCGTCCCAGCAGCGTGCGATGAGTTCGGGGGCCTGGGCCCGGGCGCTGGCGGCGAAGTGTGCGAGGGAGTCGGGCGGAGTGACGGATGCCGTGGCCCTGCCCGCGATCGGCCGTTCCCTCCCCTCCGGAACGGTTCCCCCGTCCAGCCGATCCCGCTCCCGTCGCTCCCTCCGATCCCGCAGCGGCCGTGCCGGATTTCCGGCCGCCACCGTCCACGGCGCCAGGTCCTTCGTCACGACCGCCCCCGCGCCGATCACGCAGTGGTCGCCGATGGTCACGCCGTCCACCACGATCACGTGCGACCCGATCCACACGTCGTCCCCGATCCGGATCCCGCGGCTGGTGAGCGGCTGCCGGAACACCGGCCGGTCGGGCTCCATGGAATGGTTGAAGCCGAGGAGCGAGGCGTACGCCCCGATCCGCACCCCGTCTCCGAGTACGACGTTCCCGCGCACGGTGGTGAAGGGGTTGAGCGTGCAGTCCGTGCCCGTGGTCAACTCCCCGGTGACATAGGCGTGGGCGGCGATGTACGAGTCGTCGCCGAGGCGCAGCCGGTCCGGGAACACGGCCGCGGATCCCGCGACGTAACACCGCTCGCCGATCCCGGTGTCGCCGCCGATGCCGCGCTGCACCTCCTCCTGCGCGGCGCGCTGTTCCTCGGTCGCCCGCTCGGCGAAGAGCCAGGGGCAGTGGTCGAAGTGCCGTGTGGAGGGCTGCCGTCGATCATTCATGAACCGCACGCTAAGCAGGTGGACGCCGGTCGGGGAAGGGTGCCGTGTGCGACGCGTCCCGGTCCGGGATGGTAGAAGCGGAGCCATGACCAACTCGCACTTCCCCGCTCTTCCGGCCGGTGCCCGATGACCGAGGGCATCGACACTCCCGACCGTCGCGGCCGCACCGGGCTCGACCGCACCGGCCTGGACCTGACCGGCAACCCGCGCGTCAAGGTCCGGGAGGTGAAACTGCTGTCCAGCCACTGGTACGTCGAGCGCGCCACCACCTTCGACCTCCAGCACACCGACGGCACTTGGACCACCCAGCAGCGCGAGACCCACGACCGCGGCAACGGCGCCACCATGCTGCTGTACGACGCGGCACGCGAAACCGTGCTGCTCACGCGGCAGTTCCGCTTCCCGGTGTACGTCAACGGCCACCCCGACGGCATGCTGATCGAGACGCCGGGCGGTCTCCTCGACGACGATGACGAGCACCCGGAGATCGCCGTGCGGCGCGAGGTCGTCGAGGAGACCGGGCACACCATCGGCGAGGTACGGCACGTCTTCGACGTCTACATGAGCCCCGGCTCGGTCACCGAGCGCGTCAGCTTCTACGCCGCCGAGTACGCCCCGTCGACCCGCACCCACGAGGGCGGCGGCCTGGACGAGGAGGGCGAGGACATCGAGATCCTCGAACTCCCCTTCCCGAGGGCCCTGGAGATGATCCGGAGCGGGGAGATCGCCGACGCGAAGACCATCATGCTGCTCCAATGGGCGGCGCTGGAGGGCCCGTTCGCCAAGTGAGCGCAAGTGAGTGCGCGGGCCCTTGACTTGAAGCGCACTTCAAGATGAAGACTCCCGTGTGTGCCCGAAGACGGGTACACACGGGAGGGAATCACCATGAAGTACCGCACCATCGGCACCGACCCGGCGACCCGCCGCGAGGTCAGCGTCCTCGCGCTCGGCGCGATGCTGTTCGGCTCACGGACCGACGAGAAGACCTCCTTCGCCGTCCTCGACCGCTATGTCGAGGAGGGCGGAACCTTCATCGACACGTCCGACAACTACGCCTTCTGGGAGGACGGCGGTCAGGGCGGCCAGAGCGAGGAACTGCTCGGCCGGTGGCGGCGCAGCCGCGGCATCGGCGACGAGATCGTCATCGCCACGAAGCTCGGCGCCCGCCCCCTGGCCCCCGGCACGAGCTACGTCGACAACGCGGAGGGCCTGTCCGCGAAGGTGATCCGGGAATCGGCCGAGCGCAGCCGGGAACGCCTGGGCGTGGCCAGGCTCGACCTCCTCTACGCGCACATCGAGGACCACAAGGTCCCGCTCCAGGAGACGGTCGAGGGCTTCGCCGAACTCGTCGCCGAGGGCACGGTGGGCCTGCTGGGCGCGAGCAACCACGCGGCGTGGCGACTGGAACGGGCCCGGGCTCTGGCGACCGCGGCCGGCCTCCCCTCGTACGAGGTCCTCCAGTACGCCCACAGCCACCTGCGCCCCCGCCTGGACGTCCCCGAGAGCCTCTTCCCCGACGGCAGCCTCGGCCACGCGGGCCCCGACCTCCTCGGCTACCTCCGCGAGGAACCCGCCCTGACTCTGGTCGCCTACTCCCCCCTCCTGAAGGGCGCCTACACCCACCCCGACCGCCTCCCCACCGACTTCGACCACCCGGGCACACCGCCCCGCCTTCAGGCCCTCACGCAGGTAGCCAAGGAAACCGGAGCAACCCTCAACCAGGTGGTCCTCTCCTGGCAGATAGGCCACCCCCTCCCGATCATCCCCCTGGTCGGCGCCTCCTCCGTCACACAGCTGGAGGAGAACCTGGCGGCAGTGGACCTGGAGCTCACGGCGGAGCAGCGGGTGCGGCTGGACGGGGCGTACTGAGGTCGGCCCGGACGGTTGGACCGGCTCACCGGCGAAGTCGCGATCAATCACGAGTCGCCATCAACCACAAGTTGACCATCCGGGAGTATGGGCGCAATATCGATGTATACGACGTAAGTGTACGTGTTACGCATACGTGGGCTCGGAGGGCCGAGGTCCTTTGCGGGAACTGTCGTGACGCCTGTGGGCCCTCTCCGGCCTCCGAGAGGAGCCACGAGATGTCCCTGATGGCAAGCCGAAGGGCAGTCCCCCGAGTGAGGCGACTGCGCCCCACGCGCGGCTCCTGCATGGTGATCCTGGCCGTGTTGATGGGGGATGTGCTTGCCGCGGCGACAGTCTCCGTCGCCCTGGGGCCGCTCGGCGACGAATGGGTCGTCGCGGCGGCCCTTCCGGGCTCCTGGGTGCTCTGCCTTTGGAAGTGCGGGGCGTACGAGCAGCTCTGCGTGCGGACCGGCACCGAGGAGGTCGGTCGGACGGTCCGAGCCGCGGGTCTCGCCGCCGTGGGAGCCACCGTGTTCTGGTGGTTCGTCCCGGACGACGAGACGCTGCACGATGCTCTTCTGGCCCTGCCGGTCACAGCCGCCCTGACTCTCTCCGCGCGCACGGCCCAGCGGCATTGGACGCACGTCGGCCGGGGCGCCGGGAGGGATGCGCAATGGGCCCTGGTGGTGGGGCCCGCCCGTCTCGCGGTCGGCCTCATCTCCGTGCTGCGTCGAAAGGGCGCAGCGGGGATCCGGGTCGTCGGGGCCTGTCTCACGGATCCCGCCCGTGCCGATGTGGTGTCGAGACTGGGCGTCCAGGTCTATGGAGGCACGGACGGGCTGGTGGACGCGGTGCGTCGGACTCACTGCGACGCGGTCGTCGTGCTGCCGAGCCCTGAACTCGATGCCGCGGAAGTACGCGAACTCTCCTGGCAGTTGCGGCGGGAGAACGTCTCGTTGGTCCTGGCGCCGGTACTCGCCGACGTGGTGCCCTCGCGCCTGAAGGTCTGGCCCGTTGCCGGAATACCGCTGCTGCACCTGCGTGGCCCCACGGTCTCCAGAGTCAGACGGGCCCCCACAGAGCTGACCGATCGGCTGCTCGCCGCGCTCCTGATCGTTCTCCTGGCTCCCTTGATGCTGTCGGTCGCACTGATGATCAGGCTCGACAGCGCCGGCCCCGCACTCTTCCTCCATCGCAGGATCGGGCTGGGCGGCCGTGCTTTCACCGTGCTCAAATTCCGCACCATGTATCAGGACGCAGAACACCGGAAGGTCGAACTCGCCTCTTTCAACCAGTATGGCGACGGCCCGTATTTCAAGATCGAGAAAGATCCGCGAGTGACCCGGGCGGGTACCTTCCTGCGGCGTTTCTCCCTGGACGAACTGCCGCAGTTGTTCAATGTGCTCGCGGGCCATATGTCCCTGGTGGGCCCCCGGCCGCTGCTGCCGGAGGAGATCATGGCCCTCGGCGTCGAAGGACGCCGCCGGCTCCTGGTCAAGCCCGGGATGAGTGGATTGTGGCAGGTGAGTGGTCGGTCGGGCCTGTCCGCCGAGGACAGGATGCGTCTCGACATGAGCTACGTCGACAACTGGTCGCCTGGACTCGACGCCAAGATCCTGCTGCGGACCGTACCCGCGGTGCTACGCGGAACCGGTGCTTACTGATGGCCAGTTCCCGGCTGCCTTCGGCCCGTGCCCCCGGTGAGGCACAGGGCGGACATGTGCGTACGGTCCTGCACATAGCGCAGTCCAGCGAGGGCGGGGTGGCGAGTTTCGTGGCCGGGCTCTCCGCAGGGCAGTGCGCCAGAGGTGATCACGTGGTCGTCGCATGTGCGCCCGACAGCCGGCTGTCCCAGGCGGCCGCGGAGAGCGGAGCCGAGACCGTCGCATGGCGGACGACCGCGGCTCCCGGCCCGGGCGTTCCGCGCGAGGTGGCCGCCGTGCACCGCATCGTCGTCTCGGTCGGTCCTGATCTGGTGCACCTTCACAGTTCCAAAGCGGGACTGGCCGGTCGGCTCGCGCTGCGTGGCTCCCTTCCCACCGTCTTCCAACCCCACGCGTGGTCCTTCGAGGCGACGTCGGGAGCCCTGCACTGGGCGTCGGTGGAGTGGGAGCGGATGGGGAGCAGGTGGACCCACCAGCTGGTCTGTGTCAGCGAAGGCGAACGGGAGGCGGGAGTGGCCGCCGGAGTCCGTGCCCGGTACTCGGTGGTGCCGAACGGAGTGGACCTCGATCACTTCGCTGCCGCGGGGGTGTCCGCCCAGGCACGGGCACGGAGCAGGCTGGGCATCGACCCTTCCACGCCGCTGGTCGTATGTGTGGGCCGGCTCTGCCGTCAGAAGGGCCAGGACGTGCTGTTGGTGGCGTGGAGCAGGGTCACCGACCGGGTACCCGGCGCTCTTCTGGTCCTGGTGGGGGAGGGGCCCGACCATGCGAGCCTCGAGGCGCGAGCCCCCTCGACGGTCAGGTTCACCGGTGATGTCGCCGACCCGCTCGACTGGTACCTCGCCGCGGACCTGATGGTTCTTCCCTCGCGCTGGGAGGGGATGGCGCTCGCCCCTCTCGAAGCCATGGCATGCTCCTGCCCCGTCGTCGTCACCGACGTGCCGGGCGCGGCCGAGTCCCTTCCGGCGCAACAACGCTCCGACGCCCTCGTACCGCCGGAGAACCCGGGCGCGCTCGCGGACTCCATGTCCCGCCTTCTGACGGACCGTGCCGACTGTCACCGCCGGGGGGAACTGGCACATGACCACGTCTGCCGCCATCACAGCGTGCGCCGGGTCGTCGCGAGCATGAGCCACGTGTACGACAGGGCCTGGGCCGCCTGGGCCGCGCGAGAAGGCGGCTGAGCGTCATGCAGCCGCGGAACGGCCGCACCAGGCGCGTCCTCGTCATCGGCGAGCTGGACGGCTATGCCAACAGCCTCAAGCCCGTGGCGATCGAGCGCTTCCTGCGTGCGCACGGGCACGAGGTCCGACTGATAGACACGTATTCACTGAGCCGGGCATCCGGTGCGCGCGATTCGCTCCGCAGGAAACTCCCCGCTCCGAGGCCCAGGAAAATGCTCCTCTACGCGGTCGAGGCGGCGGGAAAGCTGTTGACCGCACGGTGGGGATTTGGGCGGCGCCGGCTCTCGTACTACGTGCTGCTCGCCAATCACCGGGTACGACGCAGCATCCTCACGTCATCACTGCGGTTCGACGAATTCGATCTCGTCATCTGCGAGACTCCGCATGACGCCGGTGTACTGACCGTCGACACCACCGCCGAGACACTCTACGACTGCCCCACCCCATGGGCCGACGAGCTCTTCTTCGAAGAGAGGCTGACCGAGCGTCAGCACGCCGAGCTGAGGCGGCGAGAGAAGAAGATCTTCGAGAAGGTCGACCATCTCACCTTCCACTGGGAGTCGTACGCTCGATACGCCCGTGCACAGTACGGCCTCACCGGCCGCAACGTGGCGGTCATGAATTTCGGCTGTACCCTCGCGGCCGAGCGGGCGCAGTTCGACTCACCGCCGCGCGTGGTCTATCTCGGGTCCCTGGGTTCCCGGTTCATAGACCTTCCCCTCCTCGCCCGGCTGGCACGGCTGTATCCGCACATCGATGTCTACGGCGGACCCGCACCCGACCCGCAACTGGGCCTGAACTACCTCGGCTACACGTCGCCGGACATCCTGAGCCGGTATCAGTTGGGTCTAATCACGTGCACTGATGACCCGCTGCGGCGGGAGGGGTTCTCCGCGAAGCACCTGGAATACCTCGCCGCAGGACTTCCTGTCCTTGTCCCCTCGTGGCGCCGCCACCTGGAGAATCTGCGTGGATCCGTCGTGTACACCGAGCAGACGTTCCGCTCGGTGATCGGCACGCTGAGCGACGCGAAGCAGTGGCAAGAGCTCAGCGACGAGGCGTACGCCCAGGCTGGCCGGCTCACCTGGGACCGTACACTGCGCCCGCTGGACTCCCTCCTCGAAAACACTCCGGGGCCACCGGGTGATCACGCGCGATGAAGGAGCGTCATGGACCTCAGAGCGTATGTCCGGCTGTTTCTCAGGCACTGGGTCGCCATCGTCCTGCTTGCCGTTCTCGGCACGGCGGCCGGTGCCGCGCTCGCCTGGCTGAAGGATCCGTTGTACGCGGCGAAAGCCGAAATGATCGTGACGGTGGACAGCCCCGGCTCCGACCTCGCCCAGGCGTACCAGGGCGCGCTGCTCGCCGAGGAGCGTGCTCAGTCCTACTCGACCGTGCTGACGAGTGATCAGGTGCTCGAGGCGCTCCGGGACAGACTGGACCTTCCGTACTCGGTCGAGAAACTCCGGTCGGAGATAGAGGCGTCGAACCCGGCGAGCACCGCGATCATCAAGGTCACCGTCGAGGACACGTCGGCCCAGCGGGCCAAGGACATCGCAGCGGCCGTCGGGCCGGTGTTCGCCGAGGTGGTGGTCCCCGCCGACGTCACCGGCAATGCGGGGGGAGGTGCGGGCAGTGACACCGTGGTCGGGGTGGACGTGCTCCAGCCGGTGAGGTCACCGGCCCAGCCGGTGTCGCAGCACCAAGTCCTGGACATCGCGTTGGGGCTGGCCATCGGCCTGGTCCTGGGTATCGGGTTGGCGGTGATCCGCGAGATCACCGACCGGCGGTTGCGTGACGCCGAAGACGTCGCGAGGGCGTCCGATGTCTCTGTGCTCGCAGTGGTTCCCCACGAGAGAGCAGGCCGGAGGAAGACCCTGTCGCCGGACACCCGGCTCCCCCTGCCGGTGGTCGAGGCCTATCGCCTGGCGGCAGTCGGCCTCCGGTCGGCCGGCTCCGGAGACCGGCGGAACGTCTACGCGGTCGCCGCGCCCACGGACGCCGAGGACGCGGCCGGCGCCGCGCTGGGCCTCGCGATCGCCCTGGCACAAGGCGGCGATTCCGTGGTCCTCGTCGACGCGGATCCCCTCTCCACACGCGTGGCCCTGTTGATGGCCCTCCCGGGGGCGGTCGGACTCGCGGATGTGCTGGACGGCCGGGTCGCGCTCGACCGCGCGTTGCAGCAGTGGCGCACGGATCTGCCTCTGCGTGTTCTCGTCGCGGGGGGACCGGATGCGCGGGCTCTCGACGCGGCGGTGCTTCAGGAACATGCCTTCGACGCGCTGTGCGAGGAACTCGAACAGCGCGCGGACGTCGTGGTCCTTGCCGCCCCTGCGGTGCTGACACGGGCCGACGCCGCCGTGGTCGCGCGGGTGGCAGGGCAGGCCGTGATCGTGGTCAGGGCCAAGGGCACCCGAGGTGATGAACTGGACGCGTCCGTGCAGAGCTTGAGGGCTCACGGTGTCGCCGTCCTGGGTGCCGTCATCAGCGATCCCGCTCGGCGAAGCGATCAGCGGCCGGTCTGGTCCGTTCCGAGGGAGTACCCGCGGACCGGCGCCCAGCCGGGCGAGGAGACCGCACCGCGTGTCACACCGCGCGGATCGGATCGTTCACCCGCTTCACCACCGGATGAAAGACACGGTGACCATCTGGTTTCGCTAGTTCGGCGGTGATGGTGGCCGGCTCGATGGGAGGCCCGCCAAGGTTGAAGAACTGATCGACTTCAGGATCGTTCCTGCGCCAGAACCCCGTGTCCGTCACCGGATAGCCCAGCAGCTGCGCGAAAAGTGGCATCCGCAGCTCCTCGATGCAGAGGTCGGGCGGGTCCGCCGCGGCGTAGTCCTCCAGAAACGCCCGGGGGAAACACACCCCGCCGCCGATGCAGGCATGCGGGACGCCGTCGTAGCCGAAGTGGGCGCGCGCATAAGCGAGCAGCTCCCTCCATTGGCGGGCCTCGTCCGGCTCGCTGATCCAACGCCAGTCGTCGTCCACGGCGGAGAGGGGAACGTGCGCGGTGAGTCCCAGTGACTCCGGCGGCACGGACGCGTAGAGGCGGTCGAGTCGATCGGCGAGCAGCAGGTCCCACTGGACGACATGCGCGACGTCGAACGTCTCATGTCGGCCCACCTCGCGGAACCAGTCCAGGACCACGAGATCGCAGTTCTTCCAATTCCAGTACCCGGAATGGCGGGACGTGTACAGACTGTCGAACCCGACCAGCTTTCTGCTCGTCAGTCGCAGGGCTCTCTGCCGGTATCCGGCAGGTGCGCCGAGAATTCCATAGACGGCGATCCCCGGGTTGAGTCGGCGCAGCATATCGACGTTGGTTCTGCAAACCAGCGGACTGTGGTGGAACTGGAAAACGATCACCCGCTCGACTGCCATGGCACAAGGCTAGCCCGAGGCGACAGGGGTCGCGACACGCCTTACGATGGCAGAAGGAAAGGGGCGGACCATGGATGTCCCTGTCGCATCGAATTCGGCTGCCGGATTCTATTCCGTTTCCGATCGCAGGTTCTTTCCCGGCCTGGTCGCACTGCTGAACTCGCTCCGCCTGGTGGGACATGACGAGCCGCTCTTCGTGGTGGATGCCGGTCTCACCCGCGGGCAGCGAGAACTCCTCGCCGACCACGTCGAGTTGCTCCCCGCACCCTCGTCGGAACAGCACCCCGTCTTCCTCGCCCCGGCGGGGCCGGCTCAGCGCTCGTCCGACGTCGCGGTTCTGATCGACGCGGACATCATCGTCACCCGACCTCTTACCGAGATCATCGAAACGGCCCGCGGAGGCCGTGTCGTGGGATTCGTGAACGATCCCCCCAACGATGTTCGTTTCTATCCCGAGTGGGGGTCCGTACTGGGCCTCGGACCGCTGCGCCGTCAGCCGTATCTCAACGCGGGTGTGGTCGCGTTCCCCGAAACACTGAGCAGGCGGTTGCTGCCTTCATGGATCGAGGGGCAGAAGGCGATCGGGGTGCAGGGCACGAGATATGGAAGGGGAGCCCTGGGAGATCCGTTCTACTTCGCCGACCAGGACGTGCTCAACGCCATTCTCTCCTCCCGGTTCGGATCCGAGGAACTCCTCTTCCTCGCGCACCGGCTTGCCCCGCATCCTCCGTTCCCCGGAGTGGCCCTCATCGACGAACGGAACCTGACCTGTCGTTACGGCGACGGCAGTGAGCCGTTTCTCCTCCATCATGTACTCGCGAAGCCGTGGCTGAAAGCGACGCGTGACTCGGTGTATTCGACGCTGTTGAGCAGACTGCTGCTGGCGCCTGACGTGACGCTCCGACTGGATCCCCGGCAGGTGCCGCTGCGGCTCAGGCAGGGGTGGGCAGCGGCGGCCGACCGTCGCCGAGCGGACATGACCGCATACGTCCGTGACAACGGCAGGCGCCAGCTCGGCCGGTTCGGCATTCGGACCCGGCTCGCTCGTCTGGGCGCCCGGCATGCCGTCCCATGAGGCCGGGCAGGGTGGCGAGGAACCCCAGGAGCAAGCCGATCTCACACGTGCCGAACTGAAGGACCGCGCGACAGCGGGTGTTCTCATCGTCGTGACCCGAGGGCTGCTCATCATGCTGCTCGCGCTCGCCGGGAACATCGTCGTCGCCCGCCTGCTTGCCCCGCGCGACTTCGGCGTGGTCGCGATCGGTATGACGTTCGTGCTGTTCGCCGGGTTGATATCCCAAGGCGGGCTCGGCGTCGGTCTCATCAGACGAGCCGAGCCGCCCAGCGCCGCCGAACTGGGCACACTGACCACCTTGCAGGCCGCAGTGACCGGGGCCTTCGTCGTGGTCGCCGTCGCTGTCGCGCCGACGTTCGGCCGTGTCGGTTGGGTCACCGCGGTCATGATGACGTCCATGCCGTTCGCCGCGGTTCAACTTCCCGGGCGGATCCTGTTGGAGCGGGCACTGCTCTTCCGGCGCCTCGTGGTGGTCGAGGTGTCGGAGGTGGTCTTCTACCAGGCGTGGGCCGTAGGCACCGTGGCCGCCGGCTTCGGTGTCTGGGGGCTGGCCACGGCGACCGTCGTCAGGGCCTTGGCCGGGGGCACCACCATGGCCTGGGCCTGCCCCGAGGGCCTCGTACGCCCTCGATGCTCCTTCCTTCTCGTCAGGCCCCTGTTGGGTTTCGGGCTGCGCTTTCAGGCCGTCGACGCCACGCTGCTGGTGCGCATCCAGGCGCTCAACGGCTCCATCGCCGCGATCAGCGGTCTCTCGACGCTCGGTCTCTGGGTCCTCGCGGGACGGCTGATGCAGGTTCCCGACCTGGTCTTTCAGGCCTTGTGGCGTGTCTCGTTCCCCACCATGTCCAGGCTGGTCGCCCAGAAGGAGGATGTGGTGTGCCTGGTGGAACGGGCCCTGCGGATCGCGGCTGTGGGTACGGGTCTCGTCCTCACCGGCCTCACGGGGGCGGCCGCCGGGCTGGTGCCCGGTGTCTTCGGGGAGCAGTGGAAAGAGGCGAGCACGATCATCCCGGGGGCGTGTCTCGCACTGGCGATCGGCGGCTGCGTCTCGGTGGCCACACAGGGTTATCTGTACGCGATCGGAGACGCCACGGCAGTGCTGCGTGCGGCGCTCGTGCAGGCGGGCCTCTGGTTCGCCGTGGCCCTGCCGCTCCTTCCTCTGATCGGCCCGGTTTCCATCGGGATCGGCTGGGGCGTGTCAGCGGTGGCAGAGGCAGTGGTACTCGGCAGGGCGGCGACTCGGCGCCTGCGGGTGAGCCTGATCCGCCCGCTGCTTGTTCCGGTCGCGACAGGTGTCTGCTCGGCCTCGGTGGGGTGGATGATCGCGGAGCGGGAGGGCGCCGATCTTCGGTCGGGAACCTTGGGCGGCGCGTGCGCGGTGGCTTTGTTCGTGGTGTGCATGGCCGTGCTGGACCGTCCGGCGCTGCGGGAGACATGGCGCTTCGCCGTCGCTTCGATGCGTGCCGCCTCCCGGCGGCAGCACCGCGGGTGACCCGTCAGGACATCAGCCGTTCGCCACGACACTCGGCTTCGCAGGCGCGGGAAAGCGCCGTGACCAGCCCGATCGACAGATAGAAGATCAGGCGCAGATCTGTTCCCTCGAAGCTCGACTCGGTGGCGAAGATCAGTAGTTGCGCGAGCAGCGCGAACCCGATGGCTCGATTGATCCCTCCTGCTCGCCACCTGGAGAAGAAGAAGACCGCGACGCCGATCAGCGACAAGGAGACGAGCAGCCCCAGGAAGAGGCCGAAGAACACGACCTGCTGAAGGTAGGTGTTGTGGACGCCGATGGCCAGATACGGATCCTGGTCGGGGGTCGCACCGCCTCCGTAGCCGAGGAGCGGACGGTCGGCGATCTTCCCGATCGCCTTCTGGACGAGGTCCGAGCGGATGAGGATGTTGGATCCGCTGAATCTGTCGCCGAAGAACTCGCGGGTGTACGGGTTGAATTGGCGGAGCAGCATGACTCCGGCGAACACACCGCTCACCGCGATGACGGCCTTGCCCAGCGTTCGGCCCTCGATCCGGTGACTGCGGACAACGCTTCCCAGAGCGGCGAGCAGTGCCGTGACGAGAAGAGCGAGGACGACCCCTCGCGACAAGGTGAGGATCACGGCGGTGAGTGTCAGGAATCCTGCCCTGGTGTACCGACGATCGTGGCGCGCGTGTCCCCAGTAGAAGAGAACGGGGACGAAGAACGCCAGCACGGTTGCGAGGTTGTTCGATCTGCCGAGTATCGGATGCGAGAGCCTGCTGTAGTACGAGAGGTAGTCGCCCGACGTGGGGACGAGGCCCGGCTGTGCGGGGGCGAATCCGGGTGTGTGCAGCAGCAGGAGCACTGCGGGGACGATGACCAGGTAGCTGTATCGCTTGATGTAGGTCATCACACGAGCCGGTGACATCCCGTCCAGTTCTCTCAGTACGAAGAGATAGGCGACGATGCCCTCGATGTAGATGAGCGTGGCCCGCAGCGTCGCGGCCCGGTCCTGGGACCACAACAGGGAAAGACCGCAGATGACCATGGGAACGCACAGCAGGGGGAAGAGCCGCCGATAACCGATGTCCAGCGGTCGCACGGCGCAGTCGAGGGCGAGAGTCAGTGCCGCTACGAGGAGGAGAACGTCGAGCACGGACATCGAGCGAACGACGGAATTCGGTTGCAGGGTGCGGAGAGGCATGGCGGCGGCGAGCAGCACCAGCATGAGAGCGACGCGATGCCGCCGATCGGCACCCGGTGGCCGGCACGTTGCCGGTGCGGGTGGGGTGTCGGCCCGCTCTCGGCTTCGGCCCCGTCCGCATGCGGGGGGTGGGCTCACCGCCCTGGGCGCGGAGAGCGTCACGCTGTCCTCTGCGACAGCCCTCCGACCGTTCCTTCTGGCCGCCTGGGCACCGAGGATCATGCCCACCACCAGGACGGTCAGCCCTTTGTGCAGGACATAGGGCCGGGCGGTCATGGTGCCTCCCTCCATGGCCGAGCCCGTCCGGTCTGGGCGCCGGGGTAATACGCGACGATTTCCTCGGGCGACATGTCGCGGTCCCGCTTCCGGCCCAGGAAGTAGAACGCCGACGCGTTGTCCGCCTGGTACTCCCGGGGGATCAGAACATCTAGGAGACGCAGCCAGAACAACGCGGCGCGGACCACCCGGCCGGCGGTCGCGGTGCGCGTCAGTCCCCGGATCAGGTAGTCGACGCTCCAGAGGAGTTGGGTGCCCGGACCGGCGACCGATCCCGCGTCGAGCTCGTCGAACCGCCGGAACAAGAAGCGGTGCCCACTCGCCGTGAACCGGGTGAAGTCGTACGCCCCGGCGTGTACTTGCTGCAGGAACGGGGTCTCGGCATAGACGAGTCCGTCGTCCTTGAGCACGCGGTGGATCTCCGCCACGACACACCCCGGGTCGAGCACATGCTCCAGGACGGCCTGGACCAACACGGCGTCGGCGCTCCGGTCGGCCAGCGGGATTTGATGGGCGTCCGCGACGAACTGCGTGTGCGGGCTGCCGACGATGTCGAAGCCGACGACCTGTACCCGTGGGTCGGCGTACGCGGCACTCACTCCGTTGCCGATCGTTCCGCCCCCCACGACCAGCAGCAGGGGGGACTGCCCGGGGAGCAGCTCCAGAAGTCTGTCGATGTTGCGCGCCGCGATCCGGTTGAGCGGTTTCCACAGTCCACGCAGCGCCGCGGGGAGCCGTTCTATGGCGGGGGCGGGGACGTTGCCCCGGAGCACCGCACCCGCCCGCTCCGCCGCCGGCGTCAGTTCGTCCCGGCGCAGGATGCTGCACTCGAAGTCGACGAGCAGTGGCCATGTCCCCACCACGGGGAAGGCGTTCGGGTCACGGTACGGGCATGTGGGAGACGTGCAGCGCAGCCCGCCGGCTTCGGTGGCCAGTGCCGTTCGGCACCGTGGACATATCAGAAACCGGCTGATGCGATCCAGGGTTGCCAGGGCCATCTGCCCTCCCGGGGACGACTTGCCTACGGCTCCACAAAGGACGACGCTGTCAGTGTACGTCGTAAACATATCTCGTACACTCTGTGGGGCGAGTGCCATGAGCCGCTACCTGGACCGTTGCGCCGTCACCCCCTACGGCCGGATCGGCGGAAGCTCACGGGTCCGTGTTTTCGAGTGGCTGGACAGGACGTCCATGGCCTTCACCGTCAGCAGCTATCTCTCGCTTCCCGACGCCAGACCGTCGCGTCTGGTCCGTCGCCCGGTGTCCTTGCTGCGGGCGGAGCTGAGATTGCGGGACATCGCGGCCGGCCGGTCGCGCCGGCTGTTGCTCCACCGGGAGGCGTCCCCGCTGAGCCGCGGGTGGTGGGAACGGCGGCTGCTGACCCGCTCGGAGTTCTCCGTCTACGACTTCGACGACGCTCTTCAGTGGGACCACGGCGCCGGGGGATGGGTGCGGCGCCTCGCGCCGAAGGCGGAGAAGGTGGACGTGGCCATGCGCTGTGCCGACCGGGTGATCGCGGGCAACGCCGTCCTCGCGGACTGGGCGTCCCAGCACCACCCTGACGTGGTCGTGATCCCGAGTTGTGTGGAGCCGGACGACTACACGCCCAAGACCTCGTACACCGTGCACGACCCCCCTCGGCTGGGATGGGTCGGTTCGCCGAACAACGAGGTGTACCTGCTCCTCATCGCCGACGTGCTGGTCGAGATCCACCGGAGAACCGGCGCCCGGCTGACCCTCGTCGGTACCTGCGCTCCGAGGCTCGGCCGGCTGGAGGCCATCATCGATCGTGTCGCGTGGAGTCCCGCGAGCCAGCGGACAGCTCTCGCGGGCATGGACGTCGGGCTGATGCCGCTTCCGCGGTGCGCCTACAGTCTGGGCAAGTGCGGCTACAAGCTTCTTCAGTACGGGGCGGCAGGGGTACCGGCCGTGGCCAGCCCGCTCGGGGTGAACGCCGAGATACTGAACCTGTTCGGGATGCCGGCGGCTCGTACCGCGGCCGACTGGGTCGACGCCCTCACGGGTCTGCTGGACGGTTCGGCGGCCACTCGTGAGGGACTCGGGTGCCGAGCCCGTGAAACGGTCTGCCGACGGTATTCGTACGATGCCTGGTTGCCCCGGTGGGAAGCGGCCGTCGAGCCGGGGACGGTGCCGCGATGAACGGGACCGACCAGCCGCCTCTGGTGGCCGACGTCGTGATCGTGAACTGGAACACCGGGGACTATCTGCGGGACTGTCTGCGCTCGATCGCCCGGGCCGACCGGTCCGTGCTCGCTGTCGGCGTCGTCGTTGTCGTGGACAACGCCTCCGTGGACGGTTCCGCCGACGGCCTCGACATTCCCGGACTCCGGCTGCGGCTGATCAGGAACGACCTGAACCGGGGATTCGCCGCCGCCTGCAATCAAGGAGCGGCGCTGTGCGACGCGGATTACCTGCTCTTCCTCAACCCGGACACCAGGGTGTACCCGGACGCTCTGAGGGCCGTCGGTGACTTCCTGCGAACGGAGACCGCGCGGCGGGTGGGCATCTGCGGTGCGCGGATCGTGGACGAGCAGGGACGAACGGCTGTCTCGTGCTCGAGGTTTCCCACCTTGCGGGTCGTCGTCGCGACCATGACCGGCTTTGGCCGGCTGTCGCCGGGGCTTTTCCCTTCCCATCACCTCCGAAGCGAGGAGATCGCCTCGAGTCGCCCCGTCGACCAGGTGATAGGCGCTTTCTACTTGGTGCGCCGGCCGCTTTTCGTGGAACTCGAGGGTTTCGACGACCGCTTCTTTCTCTACTTCGAAGAGGTGGACTTCGCTCTGCGCGCGAGCCGTAACGGCTGGGCGTCGTACTTTCTCGGCGACGCCCTCGTCTACCACGCCGAACACGTCAGTTCCGACAAGGCGCGTGGCCGCGGCCTTCGCCATCTGCTGTGCAGCCGGACTCTCTACGCGTTTCTGCACTGGCCGCACCGCGACGCCCGTCTCCTCATAGCGCTGACGCTCCTGCTGGAACTGCCCGGCCGGATCGTGAGGGCGGGGATACGCGGCAGCGGCTCGGAGATCCGGGACACCGCGGTCGCGTACGGCGGATATGTGCGCTGGCTGCTTCAGGAGCGAACACGTCGTGACTATCGTATGCTTACGATGTAAACGTGAGCTCGATCGGGCGCTCGAAGGAGTGTGATCGACGTGAGAGCACTTGTCACCGGCGGCGCCGGTTTCATCGGTTCGCATCTCGTCGACCACCTGCTCGGTCTGGGCCACGACGTGGTCGTGCTCGACGACTTCAGCACCGGCTCGATGGCCAACCTCGCGGGAGTGGCGGACCGGGTGATCACGGTTCGGGGCTCGATTCTCGACGAGACGGCGGTGGAGGAGGCGACGGACGGCTGCGACACCGTGTTCCACATGGCGGCGGCGGTCGGCGTACGCACGATCGTGAACCGCCCGCTGGAGTCCCTGCACAAGAACCTGCGCGGCACCGAGACCGTCCTCGAGGCCGCTGTGCGCCACGGAGCGCGGCTGCTGCTCGCCTCGTCCTCCGAGGTGTACGGAAAGAACACCAAGGACGGCCTCGGCGAGGACGACGACCGCGTACTCGGCTCGCCGCTCAAGAGCCGCTGGTCGTACGCCGCGGCCAAGGGCCTCGACGAACTGATGGCCTACTGCTACTGGGAGCGGCACGGCCTGCGCGCCGTCATGGTGCGGCCGTTCAACATCGTCGGTCCCCGGCAGACGGGCCACTACGGCATGGTCGTGCCGACCCTCGTGGAGCAGGCGCTGACCGGTCGCCCCCTCACGGTCCACGGTGACGGCAACCAGCGCCGGTGCTTCTGCGCGGTCGGTGATGTCGTCCCCGCCCTGGTGGCGCTGGTGACCGACGTGCGCGCACACGGTCGCGTGTTCAACCTCGGCAGCACGGAAGAGGTCACCATCCGGGAGCTCGCCAAGCGGGTCCTGCGGGTCACCGGTACGCGCGGTCCGATCGTCCACGTCCCCTACGAGGAGGCGTACGGGCCCGGCTTCGAGGACATGGCACGCCGGACACCCGACACCAGCAGGGCCCGCGAACTGATCGGCTTCCGGCCCCGAACGAGCCTCGACGAGGTGATCGCGGCCGTGGCGGCGGACCGGCGTGTCCACCTCCACGCGGGCCTGCGTGGCGCAGACGGCAGGCATCGCACCGACGTCGTGTGACAGGTCGTGCAACAGGGAGTCCAGATGAGGGATCTCGCCGTGATCGGGCTCGGCTACACCGGACTTCCGCTGGCGCGTGAGGCGACCAGGGCGGGACTGTGTGTGGCGGGCTACGACGTGAACGCCCGTGTGGTGGCCGGACTCGAGGCGGGCCGCTCGCACGTGGACGACGTGACCGACGCCGACGTCCGGGCCATGTGCGCGGCCGGCTTCACCGCGGCGGCCGAGCCGTCGGTGCTGGCCTCCGCGCACACCGTGGTCATCTGCGTGCCGACTCCGCTGCACGCCGACGGCACCCCGGACCTCGGCCCCGTGCGTCGGGCGGCCACCGCGCTCGCCCCCCACATCGACGTGGGAACGCTGGTGGTGCTGGAGTCGACGACGTACCCCGGCACGACCGAAGAGGTGGTGCGTCCGATCCTGGAACGCGCCTCGGGCATCGTCGCCGGAGCCGATTTCCACCTGGCCTTCTCGCCGGAGCGCATCGACCCCGGGAACAAGGACTTCGGACTGCGCAACACGCCCAAGGTCGTAGGCGGGCTCACGCCCGGCTGCGCCCAGGCCGCCGCGGCGTTTTACGGCAAGATCTGCGGCTCGGTGGTGATGGCCAAGGGAACCCGAGAGGCGGAGATGGCCAAGCTGCTGGAGAACACCTACCGCAATGTCAACATCGCGCTGGTGAACGAACTCGCCGTTGTCGCCCATGACTTGGGCGTCGATCTGTGGGACGCCATCGCGTGTGCGGCCACCAAGCCGTTCGGCTTCCAGACCTTCCGGCCAGGCCCAGGGGTCGGGGGCCACTGCATTCCGGTCGACCCGGACTACCTCGTCCACCGGGCGCGTGCCGCGGGCGGCAGGGCGCGCCTGGTGGAACTGGCGCAGGACATCAACCGGAGCATGCCCGAGTACGTGGTCCGGCGCGCCGCCGATGTGCTGGGCGGCGCGGGCAGGTCACTGCGCGGTGCCGTGATCCTGCTGGTCGGCGTGACCTACAAGGAGAACGTCTCCGACCTGCGGGAGACACCGGCACGACCGATCGTGCGGTTGCTCCGGGACGTGTCGGCGGATGTCGTGTACCACGACCCGTACGTGGCTCGCTTCGTGGTGGACGGTGAGCCGGTCGCCCGGGTCGCGGACATCGTGCGGGCCGCGGCGGCATCCGATCTCACCGTCCTGCTCCAGCCGCACGCGGCCTATGACATGGACGCCATCGTGGCCGCGGCACCACGCACCCTGGACACCCGAGGCTGCACCCGTTCGGGCGCGGCGTTGCTGTGAAGGGCGCCCGCCGCACGCTGCGCGAGATGCCTCACGCCCCTTCGCTGCCGTCGTCCAACCGGTCGAGGAGCGCGTCCAGGCCGGCCGCCAGACCTTCCGGGCCGCCGGGCTCGGCGAGTGCGGGGGCGGTCTCCCGGAGGGTGGGCAGCTCCTGGGCCGACAGACGGTGCAGCCCGAGCCGGAAGGCCGGATCGGTCTCGTCGGGGTTGTCCACGAGGGGTTGCAGGTCCACGGCCACGAACCCCAGCAGCCAGGCGGTCAGGGCACGGAAGGCGGCCGCTGCCCGGGCACCGTCGAACCCGGCCTGCCGCAACGACACCAGCACCCTCTCGTGCTGGCGCAGTACCGCGGCCGGCTGTTGCGCCAGCGGTACGGCCAGCATGCGGGTGGCGAGCAGAGGCACCGCTTGCGGGTGAGCGCGACAGACGTCGTAGGTCGTCCGCGCGATGCGGTGCAGTTCGGCGCGCCACCCGGTCGTGCCCGCGGGCGCGGCGGAAGGAGGCTCCGCGGCCAGACGCTCCTCCAGCTCCAGATACAGGGCCTCGACCAGGCCGTCCAGGAGGGCGTCCTTGCTCGCCGCGTAACGATAGAGCGCCATCGCCTCCACCCCGAGCTCGGCGCCGAGGCGACGCATGCTCAGCGCGGACAGCCCCTCCCGGTCCACCAGTTCCAGGGCGCTGGCCAGCACGCGTTCACGACTCAGCCGTCCGTACCGGCCCCGGTCGCTGGCGCGTCGCGCCGGGCCGGACTGATCCGTCTTCTCCTTGACCATGCGTCGCCTCCAAGCGGTCGGGCTGTGCCGTGCTGCGCTCGTGTTGACTCTAGGGGAGTAGGGGCGCAAGGTGTACGTATACGACGTAAATATACGCCAATCGCGTGTGTCGCGGTCCGCCCGTCTCCTGAGCGAGCGCCTGACGTGGGGAGCAAGAGATGCCAGTTCATCGGCTGCTTCGGCCGGACTCGCTCCGTCAGTCCGCTGATCCCCGGGAGGGGACGGCGGGGCGAACGGGCTGCGACAGCGCGGAGAAGACCGGGTCGACGGTCGCTCCGGTGAAGGCGGGGGACGCCTTCGGGCGGGATCGTCTCCGTCAGCCCGACGCCCAGCGGCACCGGTGGCACACATTGCGCAGCCGTTCGAAAAGCCGCCGGGCCGCCGGTTGCGCGAGTTGGTCGCGATTGCGGTCGTGGATGTACGACTCCCTCGGCACGGTCAGGAA